>NZ_CAKKMM010000963.1:0-1970 GCF_918698205.1 Microbacterium sp. Bi128
CTGCATGGCAGTCAGCGTCCTCGTCGCGGTCGGCAGCATCGCCGACGACCTCGTGGAGGCGATCAGCACCCGCATGGCTGCCCTCACGATCGGCCCGGGCACGGACCCGGCCTCCCAGATGGGTCCGCTCATCACGGCCGAGCACCGCGACAAGGTGGCCTCCTACGTTGACGGCGCGGCCAACGAGGGCGCCACCGTGGTGGTGGACGGCCGCGAACACGAATTCGACTCCAACGGCTTCTTCATCGGCGTCAGCCTGATCGACCACGTCAAGCCCGGAATGAAGGTCTACGACGACGAGATCTTCGGGCCCGTCCTCTCCGTGGTCCGCGTCGAGACCTACGCCGACGCCGTGAAGCTGGTCAACGACAACGAGTTCGGCAACGGCGTGGCCATCTTCACCCGCGACGGCGGCGCCGCCCGCCAGTTCGAGTTCGACGTCGAGGCCGGCATGGTGGGCGTCAACGTGCCCATCCCGGTGCCGGTCGGCACCTTCTCCTTCGGCGGCTGGAAGAATTCGCTGTTCGGCGACACCCACATGTACGGCCCGGAAAGCATCCGCTTCTACACCCGAGGCAAGGTGGTCACCACCCGCTGGCCGGACCCGTCCACCTCGGTGATCGACCTCGGCTTCCCCCAGGTCGACTGACGCCGCAACCCCCAACAAAAGCAACGCGGGGTCACTTATCGCCCATCCGGCACCGGATCATGGGCCGCAAGTGACCCCGCGTTGTTTGCTGCCTCGGGATTAGAGTGGGCAGACACCGGGAATGCAGGAGGCATTGTGACCACGCTCGTCAACCGTCCCAACACGGCATTGCTCGTCGTCGATATGCAGATCGGCGTCGTCGCCGAGGCATACCGCCGCGACGACGTCATCGCAACAATCGCCGCGCTCGTGGACAAGGCCCGCGACGCCGGGGTGGACGTCGTCTGGGTGCAGCACAGCGGTGAGGAACTCCCGCGCGGCAGCGACGGCTGGCAGTACGTGCCGGAGCTCGCACGCCGCAGCTCGGAGCCGCTCGTGGCCAAGGAGTACAGCGACGCCTTCGAGGCCACCGACCTCGAATCCGTGCTGGCCGGGCGCGGCATAGGGCGCTTCTTCCTGGCCGGTGCGCAGACCGACGAGTGCATCCGCTCGACCCTGCACGGGGCGATCACCCGCGGCTACGACGTCACGCTGGTCGCCGACGCCCACACCACCGAGGACCTGACCGAGTACGGCGCCCCGCCCCCGGCTCTGGTGGTCGCGCACACCAATCTGTACTGGCAGTACCACAAGGCGCCGGGGCGGACGGCGGGAACCGTCAACGCGGCCGACGTCGAGTTCGCCGGCCCAGCAGGGTCCTAGCCCTTCATGATTTCCGCGCGCTGGGCCATGTAGTCCTCCATGGACAGCTTGCCGTCGGTGTACTGCTGGTCGAGCTCGGCCAGCTTGCGGGCCCGGTAGCCCTGCCCGGCCGACGGCGGCGGAGACTGCGGCGCCTGCGCCTGTCCCGCGCCCGGCGCCGGGGGAGTTTGCGATGCCTGCGGCCGTTGCGGTTGCGGCGGGTTGTTCAGGTACTCGGGGCTGTCCTCGTACGGGACGGGGGACTGGTAGCCGACCGGGTTCGGGTACTGCTGGCCGGGGTACGGCTGGTTCGGGAACGGCTGGTCCGGAAACCGGGGACTGGGGTTCTGCGGGTTCGGGTACTCCGCGCTGGGATACTCCGGGCTGGGGTATTGCGGGTTGGGATACGGCTCGTTGGCCGGACCCGACTGCTTCGGGGCGCCCAGCTGGCCAAAGCCGCCGAAGTAGTCCTGCTGGGTGTAGCCATCACGCGGCTGGTTACCCTGGCCGGGGTTGTTCTGGCTGCCCGGGAACCGGCCGAACTGTCCCGGCGTGCCCTGGTTCCGGCCGCGGGCAGACCTGCGGTAGAGGCGCATCGCCACGGGAACCAGGAAGGACAACACGATGATCCAGAAGAACA
>NZ_CAKKMM010000964.1:0-1969 GCF_918698205.1 Microbacterium sp. Bi128
GCGGACCCCGCCGGGCTCGCCGGGCAGATGAACGATCTGACGGGCGGGCAGCTCATCGACCCCGCTGCCCTGGAGCAGCTGATCCGCGACCGGGACCGGCAGTTTGCCAGCGGGATGGGCAAGGATCCGCAGCTGGCGGCGATCCGGGCAGCGCGGCGTTTCGCCACCGACAAGATCATGAGGGTCGCCCCGCCGCACCGGCTGTTGGATCCGCGGCACGGTCCCCTGCTCGCCGTCCGGCTCTCGGTCCTGACGCGCAAGAGCCTTGGCGGTGTGCAGACGGACCTGCAGTCGCGGGTCCTGGAAGCCGCCGGGCAGCCCGTGCCCGGGCTGTTCGCGGCCGGTGAAGCCGCAGGGTTTGGCGGCGGCGGAATCCACGGCTACCGGGCCCTCGAGGGAACGTTCCTGGGCGGATGCCTCTTCTCCGGACGTTCCGCGGGCCGGGCCGCTGCGTCCGCGTCCTAGTCCGGGCAGGCTCTCAGCAACACAGGAGGAAAGTCGATGCAGTGGCGGACCGACATTCTCGGGGATGATTTCCAGGCGTGCACCTTTGAGGCCGTCAGCCCTGACGGTGTGCTGCGCACTGCCACCCTGGTCCGCCATACCCCGCTCCCGCCGACACCATCGGCGCTGCCGGCCCGGGCGGTGCTGTTCCTGCACGGCTGGAGTGACTACTTCTTCAATGAGGAGCTCGCGGAATTCTGGGCGGGGCAGGGGTTTGAGTTTTTCGCCCTCGACATGCACAACCATGGCCGCAGCCTGCGTCCGGGCACCCACGGCGGCTACGTCGCGGACCTGGACAACTACGACGCCGAGATCACTGCAGCGCTCGGGATCATCGGTTCGCTCAGGCCGGACGGTGCGGCGCCGCAGGTGACGCTGATGGGACACTCCACCGGCGGCCTGATCGCGGCGCTGTGGGCCGACCGGCATCCGGGGATGGTGTCACAACTGGTCCTGGACAGCCCATGGCTGGAAGTCCACGGCAGCCCCGCCCTGCGCCGGGCCGCGCGGACCATGGTGGAGCCGTTCGCCCGGTTCTGGCCGGAGTCGGTGATCCGGCTGCCTGAGCGGGCCTTCTACTGGCGCAGCATCAGCAGCACCGCGGAAGGCGAATGGGCCCTGGACGATGCCTACCGTCCGCCGCACGCCTTTCCGGTCCGCGCCGGCTGGCTCAGCGCCGTGCTCGCCGGGCAGTCCAAGGTGGCGCGTGGCCTGAACATCGATGTGCCCATCCTGGTGCTCATCTCGGGCGCCAGCGCCAACGGGATGTTCTGGAAGGAGTCCATGCGCCGCACGGACGCGGTCCTGGACGTGAACACAATCGCCCTCCGCGCGCTCAGCCTGGGCCGCACCGTGACGCTGGAGCGGATTGACGGCGCCCTGCATGACGTCTTCCTCTCCGCCCCGCGGGTCCGCGCGGACGCCTATGCCCGGCTGTCCCGGTGGATCAGGGCGTACGTCTACGACTGACGCGGATCAGCTGACCTGGCCGCCCGCGGCGGGAGCGGCGTCGATGGCTCCACCGTAGCGGCGGTCCCGCTGTGCATAGATCTCGACGGCATCCCACAGCGTCCGCCGGTCCACGTCCGGCCACAGGGTGTCCATGAACACGAACTCGGCATAGGCCGACTGCCAGAGCATGAAGTTGGAGAGCCGCTGTTCCCCGGAACTGCGCAGGAACAGGTCCACGTCGGGCAGGTCCGGCTCGTCGAGGAACTTCTGGATGGTCCGCTCGGTGATGGCCCCCGGCTTCAGCCGGCCCTGGGCCACTTCCTCCGCGATCGCGGAGACGGCGTCGGCGATCTCGGCCCGTCCGCCGTAGTTGACGCACATGTTCAAGGTGCAGGTGCTGTTGCCCCGGGTGTAGTCCTCGGCCTCTTCGAGTTCGCGGATCACCGAGCCCCACAGCTTCGGGCGCCGCCCGGACCAGCGGATCCGTACCCCCCATTCATCGAGCTGGTTCCGC
>NZ_CAKKMM010000965.1:0-1968 GCF_918698205.1 Microbacterium sp. Bi128
CGCATGGGGTGGCTGATCATCATCGGCACCATTCCCATCGCCGTTCTCGGGTTCCTGCTTCAGAGCCTGATCCGCGACAACTTCCGGAGCCTGTGGATCACCGCGGTCGTGCTGATCGTGTTCGGCATCCTGCTCGGCCTGGCGGACCACTACGGCAAGCGACGCCGTGACCTCGACGACCTCACCTACCCGCACGGCCTCGCCTACGGGTTCGCTCAGGCGCTGGCCCTCGTGCCGGGCGTCTCACGATCCGGCGCAACGACCACCCTCGGTCGCGCCCTCGGGTACAACCGCACGGCGGTGGCCGAGTACGCCTTCCTCCTCGCCGTGCCTGCGGTGTTCGCGAGCGGGTTCTACGAGCTGTACAAGAGCTTCGACGAGGGCACGGGCCCGTACACGCTCGGCGAGACGGGCATCGCGACCGTCATCGCCTTCGTCGCCGGGTACCTCGTGATCGCGTTCCTCATGCAGTACCTCAAGAAGGGCAGCTTCCTGCCGTTCGTGATCTACCGCGTGGTGCTGGGCATCGTGGTCATCGTCCTGCTGCTCACGGGTGTCGTCCCGGCGGAGTCCGCGATCGTCGCCGGCTGAGCCCGCACGAATCACGACGGCGCCGCCCCCTCGGGGACGGCGCCGTCGGGCGTTTCGTTCAGCGGCGGGGCGGGTCGTCCCGTCCGGGCTTGGTGGGCCCGTCGCCGCCGCGGCGCAGGTACCGCTCGAATTCCTGGGCGATCGCGTCGCCGGACGCCTCGGGCGAGTCCCATGTGTCGCGCGTCTGCTCGAGCTGGTGGATGTAGTCGCGCATCTCCTCGTCGTCGGCGGCGGCCGCGTCGATCGACGCCTCCCAGGCGAGAGCCTCCGCGGCGAGCTCGCCGCGCGGAACCTCGATCCCGGTGATCGTCTGGAGCCGGTCGAGCAGAGCGAGCGTGGCCTTGGGCGAGGGAGTGTGCCCCGCGACGTAGTGCGGCACGCTCGCCCAGAGGCTGGCGGTCGGGATGCCGGCACGTTCGGATGCGTCGCCGAGGGCGCTGAGGATCCCCACCGGGCCTTCGTACAGGCTGCGCTCGAGCGAAAGCGACTGACGTATCGCTTCGTTCTCGCTTCCGGCGAACACCGAGATCGGCCGGGTGTGCGGCACGTCGGACATCATCGAGCCGAGCGACACGAAACCGGTGACGTCCTCGCGCAGCGCGACGTCGATGAACTCGGCGGCGAAGGCCTGCCAGGCGCGCGCCGGTTCGACGCCGACCAGCAGCCAGATCTCGGGGTCCTCGGTGCGCTGCGCCGGCCGCAGCAGTGTCGCCTCGGGCCAGGTGAGCGTGCGCCGGCCCTCGGCATCCATCCCGATCTGCGGGCGCGTGTACTGGTAGTCGAAGTACAGCTCGGGATCGACCGAGTGCACCACCTCGTACTCGACCCCCGAGCGACGATGATCCGGCGACCCAGTGCGTCCACGCAACCTCCTCTGCCCCTGCGGGGCTGGCTTCCAGGATAGGCGCATGCACCCCGGGGAGCGCTCGGGTGCGGTGCCGCCCTCGATACGATGGAACGATGACTTCTCCCGCCCCCGCTCTGGTCCTTTGGGACATGGACGGCACCCTCGTCGACACCGAACCCTTCTGGATGGCCGCCGAGACCCCGCTCGTGGAGCGCTTCGGCGGCACGTGGTCGCACGAACAGGCGCTGGGCATGGTGGGCCTGGCCCTCGAGGACTCGGCCCGGCTGCTGCAGAACGCCGGTGTGCCGTGGGGTGTCGACGATATCATCGCGTACCTGACAGACGAGGTGCTCCGTCAGCTCGCCGAGACCGGCGTGCCGTTCCGACCGGGTGCGCGGGAACTGCTCGCCGATCTCCGCCGCTCCGGTGCCAAGACCGCCCTGGTGACGATGTCGATGCGCCGCATGGCCCTGGCGACCGCCGACCTCATCGACTTCCCGGCGTTCGACATCGTCGTCGCCGGCGACGAC
>NZ_CAKKMM010000966.1:0-1962 GCF_918698205.1 Microbacterium sp. Bi128
GGCAGGGGCAGTGCGTCGGGGTTGACCGCGGCGACGATCTCGGTCAGGACGCGTCGGGTCTGGTTCTCTCCCACCCACAGGTGCTTGCCACCGTCGACGGCGATGAGCTGCGCGTGCGGGATCGACGCGAAGCGTTCGCGGGCCTCGTCGGGCCGAAGGTAGTCGTCGAACTCGGGGACGAGGACGATCACCCGGCGCGGGTCTCCGGCCCACGCGGCGACCTCGTCGGCCGACGCGCGGTGAAGAGGCGGCGAAAGCAGGATGACGCCCTCGATGTCGTGGTCGCGCCCGTACTTCAGCGCGAGTTCGGTGCCGAACGACCACCCCACGAGCCACGGGCGTGGCAACCCACGCTCGCGGACGAAGTCCACGGCGGCGGCGACGTCGAACACCTCGGACGCTCCCCCGTCGAACGCCCCGTCGCTGGTGCCGCGCGGCGACGTGGTGCCGCGCGTGTTGAACCGGAGCACCGCGAGGTCTGCCAGTGCGGGGAGCCGTCCCGCGGCCTTGCGGAGGATGTGCGAGTCCATGAACCCGCCCGCCGTGGGCAGCGGGTGGAGGGTCACGAGCGTCGCCACCGGCGCGCGGTTCTCGGGGAGAGCGAGCTCGCCCACGAGGGTGAGACCGTCGACGGTCTCGAACTCGACGTCCTCTCGGCGCGCGGGCAGCAGCACGGGGCCGCGTATCTCCATCAGGCGATCCTCCAACAGTGTGTGTGCCAATGCCGTCGTGCAGCGAGATCGGCCGCCTCGCCGAGGACTCCGTCCGCCCGCCACACCACGAGGTGAGCGACGCCCACCTCGACCGTGCGACCGCAGCCGGGGCAGATGTAGGCCTTCTGCGCCTGGGGCGCCGACAGCGGCTGCACCGTCCACTCTGCGCCGCGCTTGACCTCGGTGCGCTTCCACCCGGCGATCAGGCGATCGAGAGAGGCGTCGGCGCGGTCGCTCGACGGCCGCCGCTTGCGGGATCGGGGCACGACCCGCTCACCACCAGTGGTTGCTGGTCCAGAAGGCGTACGCCTCGGCCCAGCTGCCGTACCGACCCGTCGCGTAACCGGTCGCCCACCGGAGGTTGTCGACGGGGTCGTACCCGTTGCCGGGCACTTTGCTACACGGGAGGGCCTGCACGAGGCCGCATGCGCCCGAGGAGCGGTTCGTGGCGTTGGGGTTCCACCCGCTCTCGCGCTTGACGATGTAGTCGACGTACCCCATGTCGGCCTCGGAGATACCGGCCGCCGACATCCACTCGCTCGGGGCGCCGCCGCCCGAGTACAACACCGGACCGCCGCCGCCGCTGGACGCCTCCGAACCAGACCTCGACGACGTGGCGACCGGGGTCGGGGTGGGGGTCGGCTTCGGCTTCACGTAGACGTTGTAGCTCGAACGATCGAGAGTGGGCGCTTGCTTCTCACCGCCGGTGGACACGTGCTGCGAGTCGCCGAGGCCTTCGGCGTACAGCGTCACCGTTTGCGGCTCGTCCGCCTGGGCCCGCAGGATCGCCCCGCCCATCGGGCCGACGTAGGCGCCCGTGAAAGCGAGCGCGGCGCACGCCGCGAAGACGCCGACAACGCCCCGGCGCCGCGTCCAGTGCGGACCTCGGCGGCTCGACGGCGCCGGATGGACCACGTCGACGGCGACCGGCCCACGACGGGCTGCCCGTCGGGACGTCGCGCGCGTGAGGTCGGTTCCGGAAGTCACAGTGGGCTCGATACTACCGGTGTGCTCGGCGGGGGTGCCACGCCGAGCTCAACCGACCGCCAGCATGACTTCGATGACGGCATCCAGGACGGCATCCACCTGCGTCTCGCGGTAGCCGCCGCGCTGCAGGCGGAACGCCACGGAACGGACCTGCTCCGGGGTGATCGGATCGCCGGCGACGAGGTAGCGCGCGATTCGGTCGGCGACGATGTCCACTTCGTGCACGCTGTAGCCGTAGTGCAGGACCCCCACGCGGTCGAAG
>NZ_CAKKMM010000967.1:0-1961 GCF_918698205.1 Microbacterium sp. Bi128
GCCGGCTGCGCGGGCGTCTTCAAGCACGTTGTCTGCCCAGGCGGAGGGGCCGCAGACGTACACGTCGGCGTCGGCGATCTTCGGGTCATAACTGGCAAGCCGGTGGCCGGCACGGGCGGCGTGCTCCGGAAGCCAGGTCTGGATGCCGGCCGGGCGGGAGCCGGTCAAGTGGAAGAGCGTGGCGCCGCGGCGCCGGCAGAGATCGAGGATCTCCTCGCCCAGGTAGAGCTCGGATTCACTGTGGCCGCGGAGGATGACAGTGGCGTTGCCGGGCTGGAATGGCGTGCTCTCCAGCAGGGCACGAACCGGCGTGATGCCAATTCCGGCTCCCACCATGACCACATGGGTGCGGCTCCGCGCGGACGTGCTGAACAGCCCGTACGGTCCCTCCACTGCCACCTTGGTGCCGGGCTTCAGCGACGCCAGCTGGGATGACCCCTTGCCCAGGTTGCGGACAGTGATCCTCAGCGTGCCCTGGCCGGCGGCGTCGAAGTGGACAGGTTCGGCGGACAGACTGAACGGATGCGGATGCCACCACAGGCCGGGAGCCAGGAACCGCCAGATAAAGAACCGGCCGCCACTGCCTGCCAGCTCGTCCAGTCGAAGGCCGGACATCTCAATGCTGACCACCCCGGGGGCTACCCGCACCACGCGCTTGACGGTCAACTGGTGCCTGAATGTTGCCACCACAGGCTGGACCACCCGGTAGTAGAGGAGCGCGGCGCCGGTCGCGATGCAGAGGGCCAGCCAGTACCAGCGCTGCCAGGTTCCCTCGGCAAAGAGAGCGCCCACGCTGAACTGGTGGGGGAGCGAGGTCAGGACGGCCGCGTATGTCAGGAGGTGGACGGCGTACCAGAATTCGTAAGGGAACCGACGTCGGACGGCTACCAGGGAGGTGACGACGACGGCGATGAACAGGAGCATGGAAATGTAGGCCAGCCACATGTCAGGCACAAGGACCCAGAGGGCAACCGACTCGCTGACGGGGTCCAGCCCTTCCGCCATGCCGTAGCCGATCGCAATGAGGACTCCGTGCGCCAGCAGCAGGTATAGGGCCGGTTTGCCCAGCTTGCGGTGAAACTCAAGGGCGCGGTCGTGGCCGACTGTCTGGTCGATGAGTGGGATTCGGGCCGCCAGCAGCAGCATGAGAAGCACCAGGTCCATGCCGGCGAGGCCGGCTACAATCCCCAGCGCGGTGAAGGAACCGGCTGGAGTCGAGAAGCCGGCCATTCCGCCGTCGGCCAGCCACAAGGCGACCGCGCCGGCCAGCGACGTCCAGAAAAGGACCGTCAGCAGATCCGCTCTTAGCAACCGCCGGCGGTACTGCGCCCTGAAGGGGTTCACAGCGCCGCCGGAGCTGCGGCGAATCCCGGGACGGTTCGTCAGAAGTTGTGTGTTCATGGATCCAGAATTGCCCCCCTGCCTATCATTTCGCTGTGAAAAGCCTTCGTCGGGCATATGACTCGGGAGGGCACCGGCCCGACGCCTGCACTGGCTGTGGGGCGCTACCCTATACACCATTCAGCGCCGGATTGGTCTTTAAATCGCCGAACTCGTAGACTTGGTAGGCGCTAGGTGGCGCGGAGCGTGCGCAATTGCTCCGGTTGGCAGGACCCGTCTGAAAAATCGACGGTCCTGGAGGCCGGTAGTTAGGGGCTCAAGTTGCGCGCATTCCTGTATTCGCCCAGCATCCCGGCACTTCGCAATGACGGTCCAACAGATCGCCGGCGCCAGGTGCCCGTGGCCCACAATCTTCGCCGCAGTGAGGAAGCAGACGGTTTGTGCCGTCTGCCTGAATCCCGCGGACAACGACGGTTGGGGGAGGGAGCCGGATGCGGACGCCGCCCAACGCACGGTCAACGGGAACTCCGTTAGCCGTTTCATTTATTTTCTGAGGAGAGTCGTCATGGCAGCACACTGCCAGGTGACCGGAGCCGAGCCGGGCTTTGGACACAGCATTT
>NZ_CAKKMM010000968.1:0-1957 GCF_918698205.1 Microbacterium sp. Bi128
CACCTGCCCGTCTCCCCCGACGAGATCGCCGACGCCGCGATCGGCGCCGCCGAGGCAGGCGCCGCTATTGTGCACATGCACGCCCGCGACCCCAGGGACGGCCGCCCCTCCCAGGACCCCGAGCACTTCGCCCCGATCCTGGACAAGCTCAAGCGCAACACCGACGCCGTCATCAACATCACCACGGGCGGCTCGCCGCACATGAGCGTCGAGGAGCGGATGCAGCCGGCGGCGCTGTTCAAGCCGGAGCTTGCCTCACTCAACATGGGCTCGATGAACTTCGGGCTGTACCCGATGCTGGACCGCTTCACCGAGTTCGGCCACGACTGGGAGCGCGAGGGGCTCGAAAAGAGCCGCGACCTCGTCTTCAAGAACACCTTCCAGGACATCGAGACCATCCTGGGCATCGGCAACCAGAACGGCACCCGCTTCGAGTTTGAGTGCTACGACATCTCGCACCTGAACAACCTCGCGCACTTCCACGGCCGCGGGCTGGCCAGGGGCCCGCTGTTCGTCCAGTCGGTCTTCGGCCTGCTCGGCGGCATCGGCGCGCACCCCGAGGACCTCATGCACATGCGACGCACGGCGGACCGCCTGCTCGGCGAGGACTATGAGTGGTCCATCCTGGGCGCCGGCAGAAACCAGATGCCGCTCGCCACAATCGGCGCCGCCATGGGCTCCCACGTCCGGGTGGGCCTGGAGGATTCCCTGTGGATCGGTCCCGGCCAGCTCGCCGCGTCCAACGCCGAACAGGTCACCCGGATCCGCACCATCCTGGAAGCCCTCAATTTTGAGGTCGCCACCCCCGACGAGGCGCGACAGATGCTGCAGCTCAAGGGCCGGGAAAACGTAGGGTTCTGAACCGATGAGCATCCTGGTGGCCCCGGACAGTTTCAAGGGCACCTTCACGGCTTCCGAGGTGGCCGGGCACATCGCGGCCGGCATCCGCACGGCCGGCGCGGCGGCCCGAGAGCTGCCCGTGGCCGACGGCGGCGAGGGCACCACCGAGGCCCTCGCCCGCGGTCTGGACGCCCGGCCCGTCCTTGTCACCACGGTCGGGCCGTGGGGCGAACCCCTCGAGGCGGCGGTCGGGCTCACCGCCGACGGGACCGCCGTCGTCGAACTGGCCGTCGCGAGCGGCCTCAACCTGCCGTCCGCCGGCGGCCGGGACCCGCTGACGGCGAGCACGTACGGCACCGGCGTCCTGATCGCGGAGGCCGCCCGGCACGGCGCACGCCGCATCGTGGTGGCGGCAGGGGGCTCGGCCACCACCGACGGCGGGGCCGGCGCCATCGCCGCGATCGAGGAACGCGGCGGGCTCCGCGGTGCCGAGCTGGTGATCCTGAGTGATGTCACGACGCGTTTTTCCGACGCCGCACGCGTGTTCGGGCCGCAGAAGGGAGCCGGGCCGGCCGCGGTTGAGCTGCTGACACACAGACTCGAGCTGCTCGCCGCGGAGTTCGCCCGGGACTACGGCCGCGATCCCCGCCTGGTGGACCGGACCGGCGCGGCGGGTGGCTTCTCCGGCGGAATGTGGGCCCGTTACGGCGCCCGCCTGGTGTCAGGGGCGGACTATGTCCTGGATCTGCTGGGCTTCGACGCGCAACTGGCCGCCAGCAGCGCGGTGGTGGTCGGCGAGGGCCGGCTGGATTCCCAGACCGGCCAGGGGAAGATCATCGGTGCCATCCTGGCCCGTGCCGGCACCACGCCGGTGTATGCGGTGGTGGGATCGGTGGATCCGGACCTCGGCGACTACGCAGACAGCTTTGCCCGCATCATCGTGGCCGGAGATCCGGCAGCCATGCAGGCGGCGGGGGCGGAACTGGCCCGTGCGGCTTCGGCGGCTTCCCCTGCTGGCGCTGCTCCTGCTCCTGCTTACCCGTGAGTCCGCGGGACATGTCCTCCTTGGCCCGCGCCAGTGGACATACTCCCTTTGTGCCCATCCCCGGACCTGAAG
>NZ_CAKKMM010000969.1:0-1956 GCF_918698205.1 Microbacterium sp. Bi128
GGGCAGAGAATAATCTCTGCCCTGTTGGCTCTGAAGGAAAGTTGGATGCGTGTCAGTTAGACGCGGGCCCCTCCAGAGCCAACGAAAAATACGCATACCAACGGTTAGTCATAGCGTTGACCATAGCCCCGGAGCCGCGGCCGGAGCAAACGCCGGACGTAACAATCCGCGGGCGGCCAGTTCCGGGCGGCCAGGACCAGGTCCGTGGTCGCCGGGCAGGCACGTCGCGGCGGTGTTCGCCGGCACTGCCGCGAAATGACATCTCGACGCACACCGGCACCACCTAGAGTGTGAGGAAACCCAGCACAGCATCCGATCCGCAAATGGAGGCAGCCATGACGCACACCGTCCCGCCCGGCAACCCCGAGGCTCCGACCACTCCCGCGGCCACGGACCCTGGCCCTGCGGTCTCCGCATCCGGGCACCACACAGCCGCGGCCGCCGGCGGGCTCCCTGCCGCGTTGAAGCGCCGCGTGCCCAAGTACGCCGACCTTGCTCCCCTGATGCAGTTCAAGAAGCCGGAATTCAGCCGGGCCGCCAGGCTGCGCCGTGCCAGCACCATCTGGGACCTGCGGGACATGGCCAAGCGCCGCACGCCCCAGGCGCCCTTCGACTACACGGACGGCGCCGCCGAGGCCGAAATCTCCCTCCGCCGCGCCCGCCAGGCGTTCCTGGACATCGAATTCCGGCCCGGGGTCCTGCGGGACGTCTCCAGCATCGACCTCAGCACCGACATCCTGGGCGGGCCGTCCCGGCTCCCGGTGGGGATCGCGCCCACCGGCTTCACCCGGATGATGCAGTCCGAGGGCGAATACGCCGGTTCCCAGGCCGCCGCAGCCGCCGGCATTCCGTACACCCTCTCCACCATGGGCACGGCGTCCCTGGAGGACGTGGCGGCCGCCGCACCTACGGGCCGCAACTGGTTCCAGCTGTACCTGTGGACGGACCGGGAGCGTTCGCTGGAACTGATCCAACGTGCCGCCGCGGCGGGCAACGACACCCTCATGGTCACGGTGGACACCGCCGTCGCCGGCGCCAGGCTCCGCGACGTCCGCAACGGCATGACCATCCCGCCCGCCCTGACACTCAAGACCGTCCTGGATGCGTCCTACCGGCCCGCGTGGTGGTTCAACTTCCTCACCCACGAGCCGCTGACCTTCGCGTCGCTGTCCCGCTACACGGGCACGGTCGCGGACCTCATCAACGCCATGTTCGATCCCACCCTGACCTTTGCCGACCTCGACTGGCTGCGCGAGACGTGGAAGGGCAAGCTCGTGGTCAAGGGCATCCAGACGGTCGAGGACGCCCGCAAGGTGGTGGACCATGGCGCGGACGGGATTGTGCTCTCCAACCACGGCGGCCGCCAGCTGGACCGGGCACCGATCCCGTTCCACCTGCTCCCCGAGGTCTCCGCGGCACTAAAGGCCGACCACAGCGACGCGGCGATCATCCTGGACACCGGCATCATGAACGGCGCGGACATCATCGCCGCCCTCGCCCTGGGCGCCGACTTCACGCTGATCGGCCGTGCCTACCTGTACGGGCTCATGGCCGGCGGCCGGGCCGGTGTGGACCGTGCCCTCCAAATCCTGGAGAAGGACATGGAACGCACCATGGCCCTGCTGGGCGTCAGCCGGGTCGCGGACCTCACCCCCGAGCACGTGCGGATCCTCCGCACCTAGCACCTCTGACAAGCCCCTGGCGCCCGAAAGATCGGCCAGGTGCCTTTGGGCGGAGCGGATGGCCGCGCGCATACCCAGGGCGGCATACGCGGGGCAGGAAAGCCTACTTCTTGCGGCCGAACTTGGGCAGGTTGGCCAGGAGATCGGCGGCCCTGGTGGCGGCCCGGCCCACGGTCCGCCCGATCTGCTGGGGCATCTTGTCTTCCCCCGCCGTTCCCACCGGGATGACGACGGCGGGGCTCAGCGGGCTGCCGGCAGGGCGGCCCGCCAGTGC
>NZ_CAKKMM010000970.1:0-1953 GCF_918698205.1 Microbacterium sp. Bi128
CACCCGGGCCGCTCTGGAAGGGCGGGTCTCAGACGCGACCGCTGAGTCCGAACGGCTCGCACCGTTGTGGGAGTCGTTCGCCGAGTTTGGCGGGAGTATCCGGGTCGTTGCGGCCATAGCGGAACAGCTGGGACTGGCATCACCATCGTGCCTGCCGCTTCCCCTCCAGGGATTGACCGCGGAGCAGCGTGCCCATGTTGGCAGGATTGTCGATGAGCTCGGGCTTAACCCGTAGCGCCGGCCTCGGCGTTTCACGCGGGAAGTACCGCCGGGGCGGGGCGCTGGCGCGCTACGTCTTCGCCGCGACGCTTGTGCGAAGCGCAGACGGCGGCGCAGTGGTCGCCATCGTGCTGCTCGCGCACGCCTGCGGGATGCCGGGCTGGCTGGCCGGCATCCTGGGAGCATCAATCACCGCACCCCACGTGCTCGGCCCCTTCATCGCCCGACGCCTCGATACAGCCCGTGACGGACGCAAGGTCATCGCGTGCTCCGCAGTCCTCCACGGGGTGCTGCTCGGTGCTGCTGCACTGCTCCTGCCCGTCGCCTGGCCGATCTGGCCAGCCTTGCTGCTCTTCGTCTCCGGCATCTTCGGGCCGATGCTCACCGGCGGGATCA
The DNA here is from genome assembly GCF_918698205.1 of Microbacterium sp. Bi128. Classification (NCBI taxonomy): domain Bacteria; kingdom Bacillati; phylum Actinomycetota; class Actinomycetes; order Micrococcales; family Microbacteriaceae; genus Microbacterium; species Microbacterium sp. Bi128. Next base: position 616 of record NZ_CAKKMM010000970.1, read on the forward strand.
GCAGCCGCCTGCCCTCCATCGCCGGCCCCGGGCAGCGCAGCCAACGCAGAGCACAAAGCTGGGACGTCGCAAGCTACGGACTCAGCGGCACCCTCGGCCCGGCAGCAGTGGCATGGATCGCGGCAGCATCCGACGCACTCACCGCGACATTGGTTCTGGCCGGAGCCGCCGTCGTTGGTGCTGGAGCCGTCCTCGCACTCCCCAAGCAAGAGCCGCCCAACAAGGCCGTTGGGGTGCCATCACCCGGACGAACACTGAGCCTCATATGGGAACGTGGTCCGCTGCGCCGCACACTCGGACTCACCGTGACCGTCGCATTCTCTGTCGCCGCGCTACCGATCTACGCCGTTGCCACAGCTCCCGCGTTCGGCGGCGCCGCGGCCGCCGGAACACTGGTCGCAGCCTACGGGATAGGGAATCTCCTCGGATCAGCAGGGCTCATGCTCCGACCGCTTCGCCGCGACGCAGACCCTCTCATGAGCTCCCTCTCCGCACTCGTCGCGGCAACGCTGATACTCGTGATGCTTACTCCGACACTCCCCACATCCCTCATTGCCTTCGGCCTGGCAGGGATCGCCAACGCAATGTTCTTCGCGGCAACCCTCGCCGCGCGAAGCGAATACGCACCCATCGAGGCCCGCGGCCAAATCTTCATCTGGGTAGGCGCACTCAAGATCGCAGCAGGATCCGCCGGAACAGCCGTCGCGGGTGCAACTATCGCACAGACGGTTTGGGCACCACTTCTGCTGGCGACAGCCCTCACAGCAATTGCTGCGACCACCAGCATCATCGAGCGCTCCCGTCCACGCTTGTCCAAACACTAGCCCGCCTGAATCCGCGGCGTGTATGCGGCGAGCAATGTCTCCAACCTGATGGCCCCGTCGCGGAGCACCGGGCCGGCCGAGGGTGTCATTCCCGGCGCAGGGATCAACGCCGACGTCATCAAAGAGGAATCCCCCGGGGCCGTCGAGGGCCACTTCGGCCCCTTCTCGGCCGCCGCGGAAGCAACTGTCGCTCAGATCTGCCTGGGTCACCGACGCCATGGCCTTTATGATGGGCAGAAATCCACCGGCATACGCCCTGCGGCCACAGTTGAAAGGTAAGTAGGCCTTGGCGGGGTGGGTAGCGTTGGTCCATGGGACTGGTCGACGACAGCCCGGACCGGGCAGCCCTGACGTTGACGCGGCTCGCCCGCGGACGAATCCGTAGGACCCGGCGACCTGGCAGGCGCATGCTCGACTATCTAGACGACCTCGGACAGCGGAACGGCACCCCTTCCTCGGGTTGGTGGCCACCGCATTGCCCCGAGCCACTTCAAATCCCTGGACTATCTGGGAG
>NZ_CAKKMM010000971.1:0-1949 GCF_918698205.1 Microbacterium sp. Bi128
GCATTATCCGGATCGGGACGCGAAAGAGCGCTTGAACAACTCATCTAGTATGCCGGAATTTGCGGGCAGAAGCGAATCAGCCCTCTGCAGGCACTGCAATCACAGTAGTGCAATCACTGCCGGAGGGCCATTGTCCTGAATCGCTGTCGAATGGATGATAGGGGCATGACTGTGCAGGACTCTGTAGCAGTTCAGGCCCTCGCCGCACGCCTGAGCCCGGGATTCACCCTGGGTGTTTCCTCCGCGGCATTCCAGATCGAGGGCAGCCTTGCCGCCGGCGGCCGCGGCCCCTCCGGCTGGGACGCCTTTGCCGAAAAGCCCGGCAACATCCTGCACGGGCACTCCCCCGCCGTGGCCTGCGACCACTACAACCGCGCCGAGGAAGACATCGAACTGATGCGGGATCTCGGGATCGATTCCTACCGCTTTTCGATCTCGTGGCCGCGGGTCCAGCCCGAGGGCAGCGGCCGCTTCAATGCGGCCGGGCTGGACTTCTACGACCGCCTGATCGACCGGCTCCTCGCCGCCGGCATCTCCCCCATGGCCACTCTCTACCACTGGGATACGCCGCTGCCCCTCGAGCACCGGGGCGGCTGGATGAACCGTTCGACGGCGGAACGGTTCGCCGAGTACAGCGCGGCCGCCGGCAAGCGGTTCGGCGACCGCGTGGCGCAGTGGGTGACGCTGAACGAGCCCGCCTCGGTTACCCTGAACGGCTACGCCCTGGGCGTCCACGCACCCGGCCGCGGCCTGCTCTTCGATGCCCTGCCGTCGGTGCGGCATCAGCTCCTGGGGCACGGGCTGGCGGTTCAGGCGCTGCGCGCGGAGGGCGTCGCCGGCGCCGTCGGCGTCACGAACCTGCATTCCCCCGTCCGGCCTGCTTCCGGTTCGCCAACAGACAGGATGCTGGCCAGGGTGTTCGACTTCGTGCTGAACCGGCTCTACGCTGACCCGATCCTCCTGGGCCGCTTTCCCCGGCTGCCGCTGATCGCCCGGCCGTGGTTCCGTTCAATGCGGAGCATCAGCGACGCGGACCTGGCCACGATCCACCAGCCGCTGGATTTCTACGGTCTGAACTATTACTACCCCGTGAAGGTGGCCACGGGCCGCGGCGTCGACAGCCCCTCGGCAGCCGCGGAGGCGATGCTGAAAGTCCCGTTCCACATGGCCGCGTTCCCGGAGTATGAACGCACAGGATTCGGCTGGCCGGTCGCTCCTGACCACCTGGGGATCCTGCTCCGGGAGCTGAAGGACCGGTACGGGTCCTCGCTGCCGCCGCTCTACATCACCGAGAGCGGGGCGAGCTTCCCCGAACCGGACCACGTCACCGGCCCCATTCCCGATGCCGGCCGGATCAGCTATCTCGCCGCACATCTCAGCCAGGCGGTGGAGGCGACCTCCCCCGGGGGCGTGGCCCACGACGTCGAACTGCTCGGCTATTACGTCTGGACGCTGATGGACAACTTCGAATGGGCGGCCGGCTACTCGCAGCGCTTCGGCCTGGTGCACGTCGAGTTCACGAGCCCCAAGCGCACGCCGAAAGACTCGTACTACTGGTACCAGGCCCTCGCGCGGGCACGCCGGGCCTGAGCCCCGCCCGGCCGCTGCTACTGGTTGCGGTTGGACCTATTGATGCGCTTGGCGCGCTCGATCTCCTGGCGGAAGTGCCTCTTCGCCCAAAAGAACGCGACGACGACCGCGGCGGCGATCAGCAGAAAAATGAACCAGCCCATGGTGAGCTCCCTTCCCTTCCTGCAAAGGTATCAGGAACTTAAAAGGAACAGCCCCGCTGCAAGTGCAGCGGGGCTGTTCCCGATCCTCTTCTCAGCTGCCAGACGGCTGGCTGATCAGGGGCAAAGCATCAGATCGGCAAGTAATTACTTGATGATCTTGGTGACGCGTCCTGAACCAACGGTGCGGCCGCCTTCGCGGATAGCGAAGCCGAGGCC
>NZ_CAKKMM010000972.1:0-1949 GCF_918698205.1 Microbacterium sp. Bi128
GGACGGCGTCCCGCCACTGGTCCAGGTTGTCCGGGTCCGCCACGAAGGTCACGGAGATGCCGAACTTCTTCAGCGTGTGCGCGAGCAGGTTGTAGGTTCCGCCATAGAGGCTGGGGCTGGCCACCACATGGTCCCCGGCCTCGGCGATATTGAGGATGGCGAACGTCTCGGCGGCCTGGCCGGAGCTGAGCAGCAGCGCCGCGAGACCGCCTTCCAGGCTGGCGACGCGCTGTTCGACGGCATCCTGGGTCGGGTTGCCGATCCGGGTGTAGATGGGCGCTAGCTCGGCGAGCGCAAAGCGGTTCGCGGCGCTTTCGGCGCTGGGGAACACGAACGACGTCGTCTGGTAGATAGGCAGGGAACGCGCGCCGGTGGCGCTGTCCGGCTCCTGGCCGGCGTGGATCTGGCGGGTTTCAAAGGACCAGGCGTTGGACATTGGTGCTCCTCGAGTCACTGGGCACAGCACCGGCCGGGGCTTTCGGCCCGAACCGGAACAGGCGCCGCGCTTGCCCTCCGGCGGGCGCCGGACGGCCAGGTCTTCACCCGGGGCACCCCACCGCGATACGAGGGTTGCCGGCCAGCAAGCCGGGGCTGTGCGCTGGCACTCATGACCTGACTTCAGTGTAGGAATGGCGGCGGAGCCCTGGATAGCTTTGTGACGAAGATGAAGACGGCCGCCGTGACGGAGCATCCGGGGCGCCGCGTTCCGCGCCCCAGGACGTCCCATGACGGTTAGGGGAGCCTAAGCTGAGAGGTCCATCACAAAGTGCCAAGATGATGGCATGCGCATGGATCACGTCTCTTACGCCTGTGAACACGATGGCTTGGCAGCCACCACTGAACGTATTGCGTCTGCCCTCGGCGTTGAAGCCGTGAAGGGTGGAGTGCACCCCCGTTTCGGGACACGCAACATGATTATCCCGCTCGCGGGACACAAGTACCTGGAAGTCGTGGAGGTCCTGAACCACCCGGCCTCCGACAAGGCCCCGTTCGGCCAGGCCGTCCGGGCACGCTCCGAGGCCGGCGGCGGCTGGATGGGCTGGTGCGTCGAGGTTGACGACCTGGCCCCGTTCGAGGAGCGGCTCGGCCGCGCCGCCGTCAACGGCAACCGGAAGTTTCCCGACGGCCGCGAACTGGTCTGGAAGCAGATCGGCATCCTGGGGCTCATCGCCGACCCCCAGGTGCCATACATGCTCAAGTGGGAGGGCGACCCGGAGTTGCACCCGTCCAACGCCTACGCGAGCGATGTCAAGATGTCCGCACTGACCATTGCCGGTTCGGCCGAGCGCGTCACGGAGTGGCTGGGCGAACCGGTTGAAAAGCCGCTGGAAGACGTCGCCGTGAACTGGATCGCGCCGCACGGTACTCCCGGCATCCTCTCTGTCACCTTCGAGACCGCCTCCGGAGCGGTCACGATCTAACGCTCCACCCGCCCCACGCTTCGGCCGCCATCTCTTAGGTGCCAACGATGTCACCTAGGAGACGGCGGCCGAGATCATTTAAGGCCTGCTCCTAAAAGCAACGCGGGGAACTCAGCCCAGGCCCACGGCCTTGCCGAACAGGCTGAACCCCACGAAGGCCACGGTGTCCAGGATGGCGTGGGCGATCACCAGCGGCATCACCCGTTTGGTCCGGATGTAGAACAGCGCGAAGACGACGCCCATCACCGCGTTGCCGATGAACGGCCCGAACCCCTGGTACAGGTGATAGCTGCCGCGGAGCAGGGCGCTGGCGGCGATGGCCGCCGGCACGCTCCAGCCCAGTTTCCCGAGCCGGTCCAGCAGGTACGCCACCACAATCACTTCCTCGACCACCGCGTGCCGGATCGCGGACAGGACCAGCACCGGTACGGTCCACCAGTATGCGTCCAGGGCGCTGGGGATGATCGCCGTCGTGATCCCCAGCGCCCGGCCGGCGGCGTAGAGCCCCAGGGACGGAATGCCGATGAG
>NZ_CAKKMM010000973.1:0-1947 GCF_918698205.1 Microbacterium sp. Bi128
GCCCACCCCCGGCGCGAGCAGCTCCACCCCGGAGCCTCCGTCGAGTGGATCGGCGGCTGAGGGCGCTGACTGCTCGGGTGCCACCGTGACCGTCGCCACCGCTCGGGATCTGCAGGAAGCGCTCGACGACGCGACGCCCGGCGCGTCCATCCTCCTGCGGCCGGGTGTCTACCCCGGCAACTTCACGGCGAAGACCAGCGGGACGGCGGACGCCCCCATCCGTCTGTGCGGGAGCCCCGACGCCGTTCTGGACGGCGGGCGCGTCGACGACGGGTACGTGCTCCATCTCGACGGTGTCGCCCACTGGAGCGTCGCGGGCTTCGGCATCCGCAATGGTCAGAAAGGGATCATGGCCGATGGTGTGACGGACACCACGATCGAGAATCTGACCGTGTCCGACATCGGCGACGAGGCGGTGCACCTGCGCGCCCACAGCTCGGACAATATGGTGTCGGACAATGTCATCCGCGACACGGGGAAGCGGCGCGCGAAGTTCGGCGAGGGCGTGTATGTCGGGACGGCGGAGAGCAACTGGTGCGACATCACCGACTGCGAGCCGGATCGCAGCGACCGCAACGTCATCGTCGGCAACTCCATCTCCGGCACCACCGCCGAAAGCGTCGACGTCAAGGAGGGGACGACGGGAGGGCGTGTGGAGGGCAACGTCTTCGATGGCGCCCAGCTCGCCGACGATGCCGACTCGTGGGTCGACATCAAGGGCAACGATTGGATCGTCCGCGGCAACACCGGCACCGACTCACCCGGCGACGGCTACCAGACCCACGAGATCGTCGACGGCTGGGGGAGGGGAAACGTCTTCAGCGCGAACGTGGCGAACGTCAACGGCCCCGGGTACGGGTACTCGGTGACCGCGCGCCTGGACAACGTCGTCGAATGCAACAACTCCGCCTCGGGCGTCGGGGAGGGACTCAGCAACGTCGAGTGCTCGGCAAGCGCTCCCTAAAGAGTCGCAGCACCGATGAGCCGCGCCGGATGCCATTCCGCGACGCTGGAGCGGAGCCAGGGCGACACCCCGGCTCCGCTCCAACCTCCCGGCACGGATCAGCCCGCGCAAGTGATGTTGGTCAGGCCTTTCGCGGCCCCGGACGGTGCGCACGCGACGACGGTCCCGGTCGCTCCGGACTGGACGGAGACCTCGTAGCCGGGGACGCCGCCGGTGACGATGTTGTCCCGGAAGACGTTGTCTTTGCCCCAGCCGGGCAGGGCCACATGCACCTGGAACGCGTCGAGGAGCGTTCCCGCTCCCCGGTTGCCCGTGACCTGATAACCGTTGCCCTTCACATCCATCCAGGAATCGCCGTAGTTCGCACCCGAATAGCCGGCGCGGGAGAAGGTGTTACCCCTGACGACGCCGCCCGTCGTCCCCTCTTTCACGTCGATCCCCTCGGCCGACGTGTCGGAGATCGTGTTCCCGACGATCTGCGCGTGGTCCGAGCGGTCCGGCGTGCTCGACGAACCCATGATCGACGACCAATTGCTCTTCGCGCTGCCGATGTAGATGCCTTCGCCGTAGGACGGCTGCTCGAGGCCCGTGTCGTGGATGCGGGAGTTGCGGACCGTGACATGGGTACTGCCGGTGCGCACGTGGACCGCCTCCGCTCCGGTGTTCCCGACGTCGACGCCGTCGATGACGGTGGCGCTCGAGCCGTCGAGCACGATCCCCTTCGCCGCGCGTGTGACGGAGAGTCCCGAGACGTTCCAGCGGTCGCCCGTGATGTGCAGGGCGTAGCCCGACGAGGTCTTGCCGGTCGTGAGCACCGCGCGGGGGGAGCCGGTGAGGGTGATCGGTTGTGCCGGAGTGCCCGACGCGGCGGCGACGAACTGTCCCGTGTACGTGCCGTCCTTCACCAGGATCGTCTGCCCGGGCTGGGCGGACATCAGCGCCGCGGTCAACTGTGCCGACGTCGACACCACGACCGTCATGCC
>NZ_CAKKMM010000974.1:0-1947 GCF_918698205.1 Microbacterium sp. Bi128
CGGCAAGGCGGTTGCTGCTGACCCGGTAGTCCAGATCGAGTTCATACCGGGTGACGCGGTAGGCATTGGTCCCGTGGCCGGGCATATAGGGGTCCGGGGCGCCGGCCTCCGGGCTCGTGGCCCGGCTGATTTCGCGGCTGATTTCCCCGCTGATGTCCCCGCGGGCGGCGGCGCCGCTGCTGCTTGGTGCGCTGGTGCTCAATGGACGGACCTTCGGTTGTGGTGCTGGTTGACGTGCGCAGGCGCCGGGCCTAACGGGGCCCTGCGGGCGGTGCCGGCCCGTCCCAGGGGCTGACCGGATTGCCCATCCAGTACGTCCCGGCAGTGACGGTTTCGCCCCGCATGACGAGGGATGCCGGCCCCACCGTGCCGCCGCTGCCGATCCTGGCCTGCGGCAGGATGACGCCGTGCGGGCCCATGGTGGCTCCGTCATCGAGCGTAACAGTGTCGATGCTCATGACACGGTCATGGAACAGATGGGTCTGGACCACGCACCCGCGGTTGACGGTCGAATTCCTGCCAAGGGTGACGAGGTCCGCCTCCGGCAGCCAGTAGCTTTCGCACCAGGTCCCGGCACCGATTTTCGCGCCGAGTGCCCGCAGCCACCACACCAGAGCCGGTGTCCCCGTGGCGGCGCGCGCGAACCACGGGGCGCTGACCATCTCAATGAACGTGTCCACTACCTCGTTCCGCCAAATGAAGGAGCTCCACAGCGGGTGCTCGCCGGGGCGGATGCGGCCCACCAGCAGCCACTTGGCCACGACGGCGCTGCCCGCGGCCGTGGCCCCGGCGAGCAGGATCACCACCCCGCTCAGGAGAGCGGCGACTCCGTAGTTGAACAGGGCCGCCATCGCGTCGAACGCGAGCATGACACCGACGGCGATGACGACGGTCAGCATGACCGGGACGAACCGGCACAGCTCCCACAGGGCCCGCGCGACCTTCAGCTTCCGGGGCGGCTGGTAGGTCCGCGTGTCGTCCGAGGCGATGGCGGTGCGCCGCAGCCGCACCGGCGGGCTGCCGAGCCACGAGGTGCCGGACTTCGCCTTGGCCGGCGTCGCGGACAACACCGCCACGAGGGAGTTCTTGGGCACGCTGCGCCCGGCCGCCGTCATGCCCGAGTTGCCCAGGAAAGACCGCTTGCCGATCTTGGCCGGGGCTATGTGCATCCAGCCGCCGTCGAGTTCGTAGGACGCCACCATCGTGTCGTCGGCCAGGAACGCGCCTTCGCCCACGGTGGTCATGCGCGGGATCAGCAGCACTGTCGAGGCCTCCACGTTGCGGCCGACCTTTGCACCGAGAAGCCGCAGCCAGACCGGCGTGAAGAGGCTGGCGTAGATCGGGAACAGCAGATCCCGGGCCAGATCCAGTACCCGCTCGGTCGCCCAGACCTGCCACCCGATCCGGCTCCGGACCCGGTAGTAGCCTTCAGCGAGGCCGACGCTGAGGAGCCTCGTCGTGGCCAGGATCAGCAGCAGGTTGGTCAGGAACCATGCCAGCGCCGCCAGCGGGATCGAGAGCGCTATGCCGGGCAGGGCCGCGGGCAGGGAGGAGCTGCCCTGGATGAACGCGAAGATCACCAAGCCCGCGACGGCGGCGGAGACGTAGGGGATGAGCGCCAGCATGGCGGAGGCGGCGGCGAAACCGGCGAACCACAACCGGCCCGTCAGCCGGTGCTCGTCCGGGGAGTCCGGCCACGAGTGCCGGGCCTTGCCACGGCGCTCGGCCGGCGACCCGGCCACGAGCTGGCCCGCCTTGACCTTGCCGATCACAGCGGAACCCGGCTCCACCTGCGCCCCGGCACCCACCGTGGCTCCCGGCATCAGCGTGCTGCGGGCCCCCACGCTTGCGCCGGGGCCAATCCGGATGGCGCCGATGTGGACACGGTCGCCGTCGATCCACCAGCCGGACAGATCGACTTCGGGCTCGATATTGGACCCTGTGCCG
>NZ_CAKKMM010000975.1:0-1939 GCF_918698205.1 Microbacterium sp. Bi128
CTACGGGCGGCCGGAGCTGGATGTGAGCCTCCTGCTGCTGCCCCGGGTGGGGTTCCTCCCGCCGGATGATCCGCGCATCATCGGAACCATCGATGCGGTCCAGCGCGAGTTGACGCACGACGGCTTCCTGCGCCGCTACCTGCCGGCACAGAGCGATGACGGGCTGCCCGGCGAGGAGGGGGTGTTCCTGGCATGCTCCTTCTGGCTGGTCGAGGCCCTGATCGGGGCTGGCCGGCGCCATGAGGCCCGGGAGCTGTTCGAACGCCTGCTGGCGCTGCGCAACGACGTGGGGCTCCTCAGCGAGGAGTGGGGCGTCGAGACCGGCCGGCAGTTGGGCAACACGCCGCAGGCCTTTAGTCACTTCGCCCTCGTCATGAGCGCGCTGGAACTGCATGAAGACGGCGTCCGCCGCAGCGACACCCCGCTTCCGTGATCCGCGCCCGCGGCGACCGCCATTGGACGAAGGGCGGGACCTTCAGCACTTTCCCCGCACCGTAAAATAAGTACACTTACTAATATCCCGGCGGGGGATACGAGGGAACTAGGAGTGTTGCAAATGGCGGGATATTTTGAGCTCGTGGACGCGCCCGAGGGCGGCTACCGCATTCGGATGATGGACGGGGCAGGGCAACTGATGGCAGTCTCAGTGACGTTTCCCACCAAGAAAGCCGCCGTTGCCGGCGTCGCCCAGGCAAGGGAAATCGCCGGAACCGGCCTGATCAGGGACCGCAGCGCCGATGGCCGGGCCGCCGTGCCCGGATCGTCCGCCCGGGTGATCAGGGGTCGGCGCGGCGGTGCCGGGCGCTCAAACTCCACCCTGGGGGGCTCGCTGGCGGGCAAGAGGGCGCAGGCCCGTACCTGACCTGATCATCGAGTAGGCCGTTTCCCCAGCCGGTTCGCCGCGCCGAACGGTTACAGTATGGCCATGGAGCAGCGGGGGAATCGGAACACCGGCCGTGCCCGGAAGAATCTGCTGGGCCGTGTGGCGGTGCCGCTCACTGCCGCGGCCATGCTGCTCGCCGGGCTGGCCCTTGTTGCCCAGCCGGTGACGCAGGAGGACTTTGGCTGGGTAGCGTATGCGCCGGTGGCCACGGGGCCCGTTGTGCTGCAGGGGCTCATGGTCATGGGCCCGTGGATCTGGGCAGGGGTCGCGCTGATCAGCATCGGGTTGCTCCTGCTGGCGTTCTGGTCCGGCTACCGCACGGGCCGGCAGGCCCGGGACCGCGGCGACGACTCCCGCTAGGCGGCCGCCGCTCGGCCGTCCGCCCCGCGGCCGGGCTGAAGCGCCGCCAGCCGCCAGCCGACGCCCCCGAGGAGACAGCTCGCGGCGTTCCGGACGCGAAACACTGCCGTGATGTGCCGTCTCGGCGGTACGCTGGCCGGGCAGCGCCTAACCGTCGAGGAGGACCTCATGAGCCAGCACCACACCCCCGGAAGGGTCGCCGTTGTCACCGGAGCCGGTTCCGGCATCGGCCGCGCAGTGGCCAGGCTCATGCTGGCCGAGGGCTACCGGGTGGTCCTGGCGGGGCGGCGGGAAGAACCGCTCCGAGAGACCGCGGCCGGCCACCGCCAGGCGCTCGCGGTCCCGTGCGATGTCACCGTCCCCGCCGACGTCGAACGGCTTTTCGCCGCCGCGCTGGGGCAGTGGGAGCGCGTGGACGTGCTCTTCAACAACGCCGGCGTGTTCGGCCCCGCCGCCGCGGTGGACGAGATCACCGTGGAGGACTGGGACGCGACCGTCGCCGTGAACCTCACGGGGTCCCTCCTTTGCGCCGGTGCCGCCGTCCGGGCCATGAAGGCCCAGTCGCCCCAGGGCGGACGGATCATCAACAACGGTTCGGTCGCGGCGCATTCGCCCCGGCCGCGGACGGTGGCCTACACGGTGACCAAGCACGCCATCACCGGGCTGACTAAAAGCATTGACCTGGACGGCCGGGGC
>NZ_CAKKMM010000976.1:0-1935 GCF_918698205.1 Microbacterium sp. Bi128
GCCTAAGCCCACCGGCCCGGCGTCCAGCCGGCCCGCCACCTCCGCGGAGGCTGCCTCCGCGGTGCCCGGAATGGTGGCCGCGCCGCTCCCGGCGCGACTCGGGCCATCGTCGCCGTATCCTGCCGGAGCCACTTCGGGCCCCTGATTGCCGTCCATGAATCCAGTGTTTCAGGGACCCCCGACAATGATGGCCGCAGGGGTCCGCCCCGGGTGCCAACTGCCCGGCGGCGGCCAATTCGTTAGCGAATGATGGCGGCTGTCGGTGCGGAAGTCTTGGACGCAGTTGAGTATCCGGCCTTCCGGCCAGTTGCTCGTACGGCGTCCCCAGGGTGCCCCCGGTTCGTTGACGCACGACCAGTTGGGCAACGTGCCCGACCTGAGCGACGAGCCGTCGCCAGCGAGCCACCCCAAAGTGGAATACATCCCGGGACCGGGGGTAGCGTCAACGTATGACACCTGGACGTCCCGTACCCCCGCCCCTTGCCAAGCCGTTGCCGGATTTGGACACCACAGACACCAAATCCGCCACCGCGGACAGCGCCGCGCAGAACGCCGGCCCCACACTCGCTGCTGCGTACGGTGCCACCTCACCGGACAGCGGGCTTGTTCCCTTGACCGTGTCCCGACGGGCGCCGAAGGCGGACGACGTCGAGATCGCCGTTGAATTCTGCGGACTGTGCCACTCGGACGTGCACGCCACCCGGGGCGAATGGGGCGGCGACACCTACCCGTTGATCCCGGGCCACGAGATCGTCGGCCGGGTCACCCGGCTCGGTTCCGCCGTCGACGACTTCACGGTGGGTGAGCGCGTGGGCGTGGGCTGCATCGTGGACTCCTGCCGCGAGTGCGACAGCTGCCTGGACGGCCTCGAGCAGTATTGCGAAAACGCCGCGGTGGGAACCTACGGGGCGAAGGATGCCCGCAACGACGGCGCCATCACCCAGGGCGGGTATGCGACGTCGATCGTGGTGGACCGCCACTATGTCCTGCGGGTGCCGGGAGCACTGGACCCCGCCGCCGCGGCGCCCCTGCTGTGCGCCGGCATCACCACATATTCGCCCCTGAACCACTTCGAAGTCGAGGAAGGCGACGTCGTCGGCGTCGTCGGACTGGGCGGCCTCGGCCATATGGCCGTCAAGATCGCCAAGGCCATGGGCGCCGAGGTCAAGGTCTTCACGACGTCGGAGAACAAGTTCGCCGCAGCGCGCGAGCTGGGCGCCGACGACGTCATCCTCTCCACCGACCCGGCCGCGATGGAAGCCGCGAACCGCAGCATCGACGTCATCATCGACACTGTCGCCGCACCGCACGACCTCAACCCCTACTTCCGCACGCTGGGCCTGGACGGTGTGCTGTTCCAGCTGGGCCTGCCCGCCGAAGCGATGCCGCCCGTCAACCCCGGGGTGCTGATCCGGCGCAGGATCGCCTATGCGGGTTCGCTGATCGGCGGCATCGCCGAGACGCAGGAGATGCTGGACTTCTGCGCCGAGCACGGCGTGGTGTCCGACGTTGAGGTGGTCGGCGCTGACCAGCTCAACGAAGCCTACGACCGCATGGTGGCAGGCGACGTCAAGTACCGTTTTGTCCTGGACGTCAGTACCCTGGGGTCCCCGGCAGAAAAGGCGGACGCATGAGCACTCTCTTCACCAAAATCATCAACGGCGAGATCCCGGGCCGCTTCGTCTGGCGCGAGGACGGCGTCGTGGCGTTCCTGACCATGGGCCCGCTGGCCGACGGCCACACCCTCGTGGTGCCCACCGAGGAAGTGGACCGCTGGACGGATGCCTCGCCCGAGGTCCTCGGCCGGGTCATGGAGGTTGCCCGCAAGATCGGCGCGGTCCAGGTGGAGGTGTTCGACGCCGCCCGGGCCGGGCTGATCGTGGCCGGCTACGAAATCAACCACATGCACGTCCACGTATGGCCATCGAACTCAAT
>NZ_CAKKMM010000977.1:0-1935 GCF_918698205.1 Microbacterium sp. Bi128
GATGGAGTTTGTTATGAGCGTTGAGCAGGGAATGACCCCGTTGACTGATGATGAGCTGATGGCGCAGGGCGGCACCGCTCTCCCGGACAAGGAAGTCGCCTCCGTCCTGGACCTGAACGCCGACCTGAACCTGGGGATCAGCGCCGCGGCGCCGATCGACCTCGGCGTCGCGGCCAACGCCAACGTTGCCGCGCCGATTGATGCGGCAGCCTCGGCAAACGTGCTCTCTTTCGGGTCTGAGTCCCAGGCCCTCGCCGACCAGGGCACCATTATCAACCAGGGCGTCACAGGCGATGCCACGGCAGACTCCACCCAGGACAGTGTCATCGACCAGGGCACCGGTACGGATGCCGGGACCACAGCAGATTCTGCCGCAGCGCCTGCCCCCACGGCCGATCTCGGCGGCGCTGTACCCGCCGATGCCACCGGCGTCTTGCCGGATGGCACGGCCCCGGACCTGGGCGGTGCGCTGCCGACTGACGTGGGAGCCGCTGCCGGCGCCGCGGGTGCCCTCAACGGCAACCTGCTCAACGTCGATGTGAACCTGGACGCCAACGCTGGCATCGCAGCACCGATCAACGGTGCGGTGGCCGCCAACGCCAACGTGGCCGCGCCGATCGACGCTGCCGTCGGCGCCAACATCGGCTCTATCGACAGCAACGCGTTCGCCGTCGCCCAGCAGGATGCCATCATCAACCAGGACATCCATGGTGACGCTACGGCGTCGGCTGACCAGCAGTCCGACCTGAAGCAGTAGCACCTAGATGAGCACTGTGCACGGAGGGCCGTCCGGGCAGGACGGCCCTCCGGCCCTGTCTGCCACCGGCGGCGCCACATCCGCCGCCACATCGCCCGGCACCGACTCCGGAGCCGGTGCACGCGGCGACGCTGCCGGCCCGGCGGCGTCCGCGGCGGTCGGCCTGCACCCGGTTCCGGTGCGGGCCGCCGGCGTCCAGCTGATCGGCGAGGCGAAGGGGTCCGGTTACAAGGAAGCCCCGTCCCTCGTGCGCCGTTCCGACGGCCAGACCATCCAGCTCACCCGACTGCTGTACCTGGTGCTCGAGGCGATCGACGGCGAGCGGGGCCTGGAAGAAATCGCCGGGCACGCCAGCGACAGTTTCGGACGGCTCGTCAGTGCCGAGAACGTCCGCACCCTGATCACTTCCCAGCTGCTCCCCCTCGGCCTCCTGCAGCTGGCGGACGGCTCCGAGCCCGCGGTAAAGAAATCGAACCCGCTGCTGGGTATGCGCTTCCGGTACTCGGTGACCGATCCGGACCGCACCCGGAAGATCACCGCGCCGTTCGCCACGCTGTTCAACCCCTTGATCGTGGTGGCTGTGACCGCGGCCTTCCTGGCCACGTGCTGGTGGGTGTTGATGGTCAAGGGTCTGGCATCGGCAACGCATGAGGCCTTCGCCAACCCCGGCCTGGTGCTTCTGATCCTGGTGGTCACGGTGCTCTCGGCCGGTTTCCATGAGTTCGGCCACGCCGCCGCCGCCCGCCGCGGCGGAGCCACCCCCGGCGCCATGGGGACCGGCCTGTATCTGATGTGGCCGGCCTTCTATACCGACGTCACGGATTCCTACCGGCTGGGGCGCGGCGGCCGGCTGCGCACGGACCTCGGCGGACTGTACTTCAACGCCATCGTGGCCGTCGCGATCATGGGCATCTGGTGGGCCACCGGCTTCGATGCGCTGCTGCTGGTGGTGGTCACCCAGATCCTGCAGATGGTCCGGCAGCTGATGCCGCTGGTCCGCTTCGACGGCTACCATATCCTGGCCGACGCTACCGGTGTCCCGGACCTGTTCCAGCGCATCAAGCCCACGCTGCTGGCCCTGGTGCCGTGGCGGAAGACAGACCCCGAAGCCGGGCTCCTGAAGCCCTGGGCGCGGGCCGTGGTCACCATCTGGGTGCTGGTCACGGTCCCCCTGCTGC
>NZ_CAKKMM010000978.1:0-1932 GCF_918698205.1 Microbacterium sp. Bi128
TTGACACAGCTCAGACGGGTACGGTTCAATCTTTTGCATATGCTGAAATAACAGTTCCACGATACGAATATTTTGTCCGTATAGCCCTACACCGTGGATGCCAGCATTGACACAAAGGATCTGGCACATGCTGTTGGACGACTTTAATGCCGCCGGACGCGCGGAGGCCGCCGCCGCCCTGCGCCCCTGCCTGGACATCGAGCGATGGATTGAGGAGATCGTCGGCTTGAGGCCCTTCGACAGTACGGAAATCCTCCTCCAAACCGCCGGCCGTGCGGCGGAACCGTTCACCGAGGCGGAGGTGGAAGCCGCGCTGGCCCACCATCCCCGCATCGGCGAACGGGCCGCAGGAAACGGCGTTGAGGCCCGGCTCTCCCAATCGGAGCAGGCGAGCCTGGGCGCTCCGGATCCGGCCGTCGCCGCAGCCATCGCCGCAGGGAACCGGAGCTATGAAGAGAAATTCGGCCAGGTCTTCCTGATCCGCGCGGCCGGCCGCAGCCGCGAGGAGATCCTGGCGGCCCTCAACGCCCGGCTCGCCCACACTCCCGAAGAAGAACAAGTGGTCATCGGCCAGCAGCTGCGCGAAATCGCGGTACTCCGACTCGAAGGACTGATAGGCGCATGAGCACTTCCCACGTCACTACCCACGTTCTGGACACGGGTTCCGGCAAGCCCGCCGCAGGCGTCGCAGTCACCTTGGACATGCTCGACGGCGAACGCTGGGTCAGGATCGCGGCCGGCGCCACGGACGATGACGGCCGCGTCAAGTCGCTCGGCCCCGACAGCCTGGGCTCCGGCACCTACCGCCTGGGCTTCGACACCGGAGCCTATTACGCGGCCGCCGGGACCGAGACCTTCTTTCCCGAAGTCACACTGACCTTTGCGGTGTCCGAAGCGCAGGCCCACTACCACGTCCCGCTTCTGCTGAGCCCCTTCGCCTACTCCACCTACCGGGGCAGCTAAGCCCGGAGCAGCCAAGACCGGCTGCCAGCACCAAGTCACACCCCTACCGGCCCCAGTACCGCTCCGGGAACAGGCCTCCCTGTCTGGTGGCCCGCGCAGCCATGTTCCGGCGCAGCCCGCCCCCAGGGCCAGTCACAAACGACATTTTCGCGGCGAACCGGCCCAGCCGGCCCATGACCCTTGACAGTGGCCCACGTCACTCCTAATCTGAATTTTGGGATCCCAAATCGGGATCCCAAAACAAGAAAGCTTGCCGGGCCCCGCCCTCCCAGATTCTGCACCTGATCCGAACCTGATGTCAGCGCTGACATCAGCCCTATCAACCGCTGCGATCGACACAGGGCCCGCGCACAGGACGCCCCACGCTCCGGCATCCTGACCCTCAAACAAATCCCCCATCACCTGCCGGCATGTTTACTCTCTATCAAGGAGAAGTTGTGTCTCTTCCAAATACCGAAACAGCAGTACAGCCCGATGACCTCACAAGCTCCAAGGACGGCGTGCAACGGCGCACGAATGTCCGATGGAAAATGTTCCTACTCCTGCTGGTCCTCGTGTCCGTGAACTACATCGACCGGGGATCCATCTCTGTTGCCCTGCCCATCATCCAGAAGGAATTCAACATGGCCCCGGAGCTCGTGGGCCTCCTGCTCTCGGCCTTCTTCTGGACCTACGCCCTCATGCAGATCCCGGTCGGCTGGCTGATCGACAAGTTCGGCCCCCGCAAGGTGAAGACGGCGTCCTGCGGCCGCTGGGGCGCCGCAACGGCGGCCTCCGGCCTGGCCGGAGGCTTTGTCAGCATGTTCATCGCCCGCCTGGGCATCGGCGTCACCGAGGCCGGGGTCATGCCGGCCGGCGGAAAACTGAATGCCATCTGGATGCACAAATCGGAACGCGGCCGCGGCGCCACCATCCTTGACGCCGGAGCCCCTTTGGGCGCCGGGCTCGGCGGCATCCTCATCGCAGGCC
>NZ_CAKKMM010000979.1:0-1932 GCF_918698205.1 Microbacterium sp. Bi128
GTCCAGGACGGAGGTTGCCGCGCCGGACTGAATCCTGCCGTTGGCACTGCCGTTGGCGTTGCTGCGGCCGTTGATCCGGGCGTGTTCCACCCAGCCGCTGGGGACCACGTTGTCCGCCAGATGTGCCCGCCGCGGCGACCTCAGCATCCTGCCGATATCGAGCTGATCGTCCGGACTCACGCCCAGGGCCGTGCTGGCGTCAGCATGCGGATCAAGGTCGACGACGAGGGTGGGGATGCCGGCGGCCAATGCCGCCGACGCCAGTCCGGTGGTCACGGATGTCTTGCCGACACCGCCTTTGAGGCTGCTGATGCTCACTACTTGCACTTGAAAAACCAATACCTAACGCCGGTTGCCGAGACGGGGTCGTGCCGGCTCCTGCGTTCTTCGGAGCCGGGGCGTGCATGCGCCACCCACCCACTCATCATATGTTGATGCTCCGGCGAAACCCGTTTCATCCGGCGTGGGGCGCCAGAACCTCGCCAATCGGACGGACGGGGAAAGCTCCAAGGCCAAGGCCCTGCCCATCGCGGCGTCCGTGACGGATAATGCTGTGACAGTCGCCACAATGATTTGTGTTTGCCCGCACAGGTCCTAGACACTGTGAGCACTTACCGATACGCCCGCGATGAAGCAGGAGAAGTATGTTTTCTAAGATTCTGGTGGCCAACCGCGGCGAAATCGCGATTCGCGCCTTCCGCGCGAGCTACGAGCTGGGTGCCAAGACTGTCGCTGTGTTTCCCCATGAGGACCGCAACTCCATTCACCGCCAGAAGGCCGATGAGGCGTATCTGATCGGCGAGGAGGGACATCCGGTCCGGGCCTACCTGGACGTTGATGAGGTGGTGCGCGTCGCCAAGGAGTCCGGGGCGGACGCCATTTACCCCGGTTACGGTTTCCTCTCCGAGAACCCGCGCCTGGCGCGGGCCGCGAAGGAGGCCGGCATCACCTTCGTCGGCCCGCCGGCCGAGGTTCTGGAACTCGCCGGTAATAAGGTTGCCGCCCTCGAGGCCGCGCGCAAGGCCGGCGTCCCGGTCCTCAAGTCCAGCCAGCCGTCGAAGGACCTGGACGAACTGATCGCCGCCGCGGATGAAATCGGCTTCCCCATTTTTGCCAAGGCCGTCGCCGGCGGCGGCGGGCGCGGCATGCGCCGCGTGGACACCCGCGAGGCGCTCCCGGAGGCCCTGCAGGCCGCCATGCGCGAAGCCGACGCCGCGTTCGGCGACCCCACCATGTTCCTGGAGCAGGCCGTCCTGCGCCCGCGCCACATCGAGGTCCAGATCCTGGCCGACGCGGAGGGCAACGTGATGCACCTCTTCGAGCGTGACTGTTCCATCCAACGCCGCCACCAGAAGGTCATCGAGATCGCCCCGGCGCCGAACCTGGACGAAGGCATCCGGCAGGCGCTGTACCGCGACGCCGTGAAGTTCGCGAAAGCGCTGAACTACGTCAACGCCGGTACCGTCGAATTCCTTGTCGACACGGTGGGTGAGCGGGCCGGCCAGCACGTATTCATCGAAATGAACCCCCGGATCCAGGTCGAGCACACGGTGACCGAGGAAGTCACCGACGTCGATCTCGTCCAGGCGCAGCTGCGCATCGCCGCCGGTGAGAGCCTCGCGGACCTGGGCCTGTCCCAGGAGAGCGTCCAGCTCAAGGGTGCCGCCCTGCAGTGCCGCATCACCACGGAGGACCCGGCCAACGGCTTCCGGCCCGACGTCGGCAAGATCACCGGCTACCGCTCGGCCGGCGGCGCAGGCGTCCGGCTTGACGGCGGCACCGTCTACTCGGGCGCGGAGATCAGCCCGCACTTCGACTCCATGCTGGTCAAGCTGACCTGCCGCGGCCGCAACTACCCGGCCGCCGTCGCCCGGGCCCGCCGCGCCCTCGCCGAGTTCCGCATCCGCGGCGTGTCCACCAACATCTCCTTCC
>NZ_CAKKMM010000980.1:0-1931 GCF_918698205.1 Microbacterium sp. Bi128
GCCCTGGGTGGTCAACGGCGAACTCGCCGTCCGCAAGGTCACCGAACTGACGCTCACCTTCGACCACCGCGTCTGCGACGGCGGAAGCGCTGGCGGCTTCCTCCGCTATGTGGCCGATGCAATCGAGAACCCTGGGACGGTGTTGGCTGATATTTGAGAAATCGCGAATCGGCTCATCAGTCCTGATCTACTCGTGAAATGGTGACTGAAAACAGGCATTGCTCTGCTTGGACGTGCCAGATTGGTCCTCATGAGCCATCGACAGTTCGACTGCGATGAGCGTCGGTCTTAACGCGTGCCTTAGCGGGCGGCCACTACCGCCACCAGACTAGATGCGCCGGCGCCAATGCTATGGGTGGGATTTGATATTGAGTATCAAGGTAGACCTCGCTATGTTTCGTCTAATTAAAACTGAGTAGTGCACCTGTTCCGCGACCAGAAACGGTGCCCTGCCAATCCTCTCCATAGCTCTTGTACAGAATTCCGTCGGGCACAGGCCGGCGGCTCCGTCGAATACCCCTCCGGCGGACGAACTTAGTCGCAAACGCCTACCTGTAGTTTGCAGGCCGCGGGAGTCGCTGGGACGGTTCATGCATCGGCAGAAGGCTGCCGCGATTCAGCCGCACCGGTAGTAGGATTCCTGAGCGTCAAGTCGCGGATGCGTCCGCTGAACGAGCTCAGTGAGGCAAAGGGCGCCTGGCGTGTGGAGCGCGCCCTCAGAACTGGTCCGGCTTCGCCGCTACGGGCTGGTCGTCGTCGATGAGGTCGGCTACATCCCGTTCGAACAGGACGCCGCGAACCTGTTCTTCCAGCTCGTGTCCTCACGCTATGAACACGTCTCGCAGGTCCTGACCTCGAACCTAAGCTTCGCCCGCTGGGGCGATGTTTTCGGGGACCAGGTCGTCGTCTTCGCAATGATCGACCGCATCGTCCACCACGCGGAGGTCGTCACCCTCAGGGGCTCCAGCTTCCGGCTCAGGAACCACCAGATCGAAGACCGGAAAACGGCAGAATAATTTAGTCAACGTGGCTCAGTTTTCAGCCCACGAATCGGCTCACTTTTCGGCCAGCACTGACAAGTAGACCACCGAGTGGAGCCTTGCGTATGCCCGCTCGCCAAGGTCCTAATAAATTCCTTGAGGTAGAGCAGGTACCCCCTTGGCAGGGGTTCGGAAATCGGAAAGGGCCAATTCCACCTCGTGGGAGAGCCGCCGTGGCGATCGCCGGCGGACTAGCATCTGATTGCCTTTCTTGCGGGCTGCCGCTCATAAGGAATGTCAATGGCCAGTAGTTTCTGCCCACGGGCGGCCAGTTGATG
Organism: Microbacterium sp. Bi128; assembly: GCF_918698205.1. NCBI lineage: Bacteria > Bacillati > Actinomycetota > Actinomycetes > Micrococcales > Microbacteriaceae > Microbacterium > Microbacterium sp. Bi128. The sequence goes on from NZ_CAKKMM010000980.1 coordinate 1,319, forward strand.
TGCCCTCTGGTGGCCAGTAAAACCGCCCGGTGATGGCCAACAGATCTGCCCACTGATTAGTTCGGCGGGGTTGGCCATGGGACTGCCTCAGCACGGCCCGTGCAGTGAGGTAGGTGAGCGATACGCGCAACGCTCCTTGTCGGAAGATACACTTACCGTCGCGCCGACGCCGGACTGCTTCAAGGCGTTGGTCACAGCGTCACCGAAGCCGACAAACTGTGGCTGTTGGGCGTCCACGTCGCCTAAATCTTCGCGAGGATCTTATCCATGCGGCAACCGGAGAACTCGTTGTTTTACGAGCGCCTGGGTGCGGAAGCGGTTGGCGGGCCGGTAGAAGAAGTGGGTGGCCTGGTCTACGCCGTTGGTGTAGGAGGGACCGTGGACCGTGGATGTGACCGCCTCGAATGCGTTTGGGGGCACCGGCGAAAGGGGCAGTTAGGGGGATTCGCCGAGCCGATCGGAGAGGCTATCGTCAGGCACACTTGAGTCCGCGCCGCATGCCGTGGCGCCGACGACGGCGCCCCTGGCGGCGGCATCGAGAGAGAGTGCGATCGCTGCAGCTTAGGACGTCGCCGGCAGATTACTATCGGCAGGTCTCATACCGATACGAATC
>NZ_CAKKMM010000981.1:0-1931 GCF_918698205.1 Microbacterium sp. Bi128
GCATCCCGGCAACGGGCAAGAGCGTCGAGTTCGATTGCACTGACATCATCCGTGTCGAGGACGGAAAAGTGGCCGAGCACTGGGGCACGACGGACAACCTGGGCCTCATGCAGCAGATTGGTGCCGTGGCCGTTGCCTGAACCGGGCGACGAACAACAGGGCCGGCGCGATCGCGGCCGGAACACGCAATATCAGCACGCAATAAAAAGGCTGTCCACGTTCCCCACAGGGAAACGCGGACAGCCGTTCGACGTCGACGGCGGTTCGATCAGAGGGGCTGTCATCGCCCGGCGATGTGCCCGGCAATGTACTCGGCATCGCGTCCCACACCGGCCACGACCGCCGAGCTGTGCCCGGTGAGCCACGGCAGGCCCACGGCGTAGAGGCCCGGGTAGTCGGTGACGCCGCGGCTGTGGCGGGGGTAGTTCCATTCGTCCAGTACGGGGATGTCGAGGATGCCGAAGTCGAGCCGGTATCCGGTGGCCCACAGGACGGACGTAACGCCCTCCGCCGCCAGGTTCAGCCGCGTCGGCTCTGAGGGAACCCAGTCGTCGGCGGGCCGGAGTTCAGCCTCCGGCGCTTCGATCCCAGCAGCGGCAATGTAAGCATCGAGCATCGGGCGGAGGCGCTGGCTGAAGCCGGCCTCAATGGTGGCGAGGCGTTCGGCGAGGTCATCGCTGAAGACGAGGTCGCCGTCGTCGGCTGCTTCCAAATGGCCGTGCAGCCGGACGCCCCGCCGGCCGAGGTCCCGCAGGTGAATGTCGTGGCCGCCGTCGGCGCCGGACACCAGCGGGTTGCAGGCGAACCTCGCCGCGGGGGAGGGCAGCTGCCCCACGGTGAGGCCGTTCAGTCCGTAGTCGGGGCCGAATTGTGCAAGCTGCATCATCCAATAGAGGAGGTCCTGGCCGCGGTACCGGCCCGGTGCTTCCGGGCACGTGGACACCGCCAGGTGGATTTCGCGGCCGACGGCGAGCAATTCCTCGGCGATCTGGCCGCCGGACTGGCCGGTGCCAACGATGAGCACGGCGCCGTCGGGCAGTTGGCCCGGGCTGCGGTAGGTGTCGGTGTGAAGTTGCAGGATGTGGCCAGGCAGTTGCGCCGACAGCGCGGGGATTTTCGGTTCCTGGTAACCGCCGGCAGCGAGCACCACGTTCCGGGCCCGCCAGCTGCCCTGGGGTGTGGCCACGGTGAAGCCGCCGCCTTCCGCGGGCGCGATACGGGTGACATCCGCACCCGTTCGGACGGGAGCGTCGATGGTCTCCGCATAGTGCCGGAAATGGCCGATGAGGTCATCGCGCAGCATGAACGCTTCCGGGGCGGGGCCGTCATACGGCATGCCGGGCAGCGCGAGCGAGAAGTTCGGCGTGTTCAGGCAAAACGCGTCCCACCGGTCCTGCCACGCCCCGCCCAGCGCTTCGCGCCGCTCCAGCAACTGATGTTCGACGCCGGCCCGGCTTAGCCAGTAGCTCGTGGCCAGGCCCGCCTGCCCGGCACCGACGATAAGGGTGTTGACGCTTTGCGGAGCCGCATGTCGGGCGGCCGTCGGGGTTGCCATGGTTCTTCTCCCGTAGCCAAGGTGCAGGGCTGGCTTTGTTGGCAGGATATGCCCGCAGCGTCGCTACGTACAGGTGCCCGGAGACGGAGTGGGCCCCAGTGTGGCGTTTCGCCGAGGGTGTTCTGGTTCAGGGCGGACTGCCCTATCTTTCTCCTATGGCCATGGGCAAGCAACGGTGCTCTGACCTCCTACAGGAATTTCTACTCAGAAGGAGTGGGAAAGGTCATGAACCGACGCACCAAAATCGTCATTGGTGTGATCCTCCTGTTGCTGGTTGGTGGCGGGGCGACATTATTTGTCCTCGACAACACAAAAAGGAGTATGGCCGCGGAGTACAACCCGCAGATCAACCCAGCAGATTTCACCACTGAAATCA
>NZ_CAKKMM010000982.1:0-1929 GCF_918698205.1 Microbacterium sp. Bi128
AAGCCGACGGCGTCCGCGCCGGCGCCTGCCGCGACGCGGACCGCATCCGAGGTGCTCAGGCCGCACACTTTGACAAACATTCGGGCTCCTTCTGGGCGCTTCCTGCCTCCGACGTTAGCAAGGCCGGGCCCCCGCCGCCGACTTTGCGTCGGCACGGGCGTGCGCAGTCCCCGCCGGCGTCCCGGCGCGTCGGCGCGAGCGCCGTCCCCGGAAACGGGCCGATAGGCTGAGGCCATGGAGATCATCCGCTATGCCGAGCTCAAAGCCCACCCCTGGCGCAACGGCGGCGGGGTGACGCGCGAAGTGGCGCGCCATCCAAGGACCCCGTCCCTGCGGACCGCCCCGCAAGATACAGGGCAGGACAGCGCCTGGGACTGGCGCGTCAGCATTGCCGAAGTCTCCAAGGCGGGCCCCTTCTCCGCGTACGCCGGGATGGACCGTGTACTGACAGTGATTGACGGCGACTTGCTGCTGCTGAGCGTGGACGGGGCCGAGCACCCGCTGGAGAAGTACCGGCCGTTCCGGTTCTCCGGCGACGCGGACTCGGCGGGGGCACTGCCCACCGGCGACATCCGGGATCTGAACGTCATCACCCGCAACGGCGCCTTCAAGGGCTACACCTCGATCATCGAGCTGTCCAAGAAGCGTGCCCATCCGGTGTTCGCAGGCCAACTCGGCATCCTCCTGCAGGGGCAGGGGACCGTCAGCCCCGGGACTGCAGGCGGCACTCCCGTCGGGCCGGCCGCCGTCGCCGCCCCGGAGCCGGAGCGACTCGAACTGAACCGTTACGACGCCGTCGTCGGCGCCGATACCGCGACGCCTGAAATCGTGGGCCGCGGATTCCTGGCTGTCATCTCGATCGACCCTGCGGAACCCGGCACCGTTTAGGGCTCGTCCGCCTTCACCCGGGCGCCGCCGACACGCACCGAGTCCCCGGACAGCCGCTGCGCGAGCCAGATCGGGACGATCGAGACCACGATCAGCACGACCGCCACGACATTGACCACGGGAGCCTGGTTCGGACGGAAGAGGTTCTGCAGGATCCAGATCGGCAGCGTGGTCTCGCCGGCCCCGATCGTAAACGTGGTAACGATGATCTCGTCGAAGCTCAGCGCGAAGGCCAGCAGGCCGCCGGCCAGCAGGGCGGAGCGGAGCTGCGGGAAGGTCACCAAGCCAAATGTGGTGAAAACACCGGCGCCGAGGTCGGCGGAGGCTTCCTCGAGGCCGGCGCTGGTGCGGCGGAGCCGAGCAATGGCGTTATTGAACACCGTCACCATGCAGAACGTGGCGTGGGCGATCACCACCGTCCACAGGCTCAGCGGGACGCCCAGGATCGTGGTGAACATGTTGTTCAGCGCGATGCCCGTGACAACCCCGGGCAACGCGATGGGCAGGATGACCAGGAGGTTGATGACGTCACGGCCGAAGAACTCATAGCGCTGCAATGAGATCGCCAGCAGCGTCCCCAGCACCAGCGAAATGATGGTCGATACGACTGCCACCCACAGGGAGGACACGACGGCCTCCCTGACGCCGGGCGAGTCAAAGGCCTTGCCCCACCATTCCAGCGTGAAGCCCTTGGGCGGCCAGCCGAAAGTCCGGTCTGCGTTGAAGGAGTTCACCACCACCAGCAGCAGCGGTGTGTAGATGAACAAAAACACCAGCGCCGTGACAATGCCCAGGACCACCTTGGCGCTACGGGAAAGTCTCATGATGCTCCTCGCACTACAGGCTGTTCAGGGCGCCGGTGCGGCGGACGACGAAAAGGTAGAACATGATGATGGCGATCGGCACCAGCGATACCGCGGCGGCGAACGGCAGGTTGTTGGCCGCTCCGACGTTGGCGTAAATCACGGTGCCCAGCATCTGGGTGGTCCCGCCGACGATCTGCGCAGTGATGTAGTCGCCCATGGACAGGGAGAACGTGAA
>NZ_CAKKMM010000983.1:0-1929 GCF_918698205.1 Microbacterium sp. Bi128
CTACCAGGCCGCCCTTGACACGGAGGGCCCGGAACGGCTCGCCGAAATCGAGGACCGACGGGCCGCGCTGGCCAAGCTGGTCCGCAAGTACGCGCCGAGCATCGACGAGGTGCTGGTCTGGGCGGAGGAGGCCCGGGCCCGGCACGAGGAACTCCAGGACGACTCCACCAGGATCGAAGCGCTGGACGCCGAGGTCGCACGGGCCGAAACCGAGCTCCGGAAGAAGGCCGCCGGGATCAGCAAGGCCCGCAGCAAGGCCGCCAAGGACCTCTCCGCGCGGGTCAGCGCTGAGCTCACGGCGCTGGCCATGGCCGATGCCACCCTGGTCATCAATGTGGAGCCCGCAGGCCAGCTGGGACCGTTCGGGGCCGACGAGATCTCCTTCCTGCTTCAGCCGCACTCCGGCGCGCCGGCCCGGCCGCTGGGCAAAGGCGCCTCGGGCGGTGAACTCTCCCGCGTCATGCTCGCCATTGAGGTGGTGCTTGCTGCCGTCGATCCCGGCCCGACGTTTGTCTTCGCCGAGGTCGACGCCGGCGTCGGCGGCCGTGCCGCCGTCGAGATCGGGCGCCGGCTGGCGATGCTGGCCCAGCACGTCCAGGTCCTCGTGGTGACCCACCTGCCGCAGGTGGCCGCTTTCGCGAACCAGCACATCAGGGTCACCAAGACCTCCGTGCGGGGCGCTGACGGGGCTACCGCCACCGGCTTCACCTCCAGCGACGTGCAGCTGCTTGACGAGGCCGAGCGCGTCCGCGAACTGGCCCGCATGCTGGCCGGCCAAGAGGACTCCGAATCAGCCCAGGCCCACGCCCAGGAGCTGTTGGACGACGCCAAACTCCTCCCGCAAAGCTAGGCGGGCCCGAAAGGACGTCCGCAGGGACTCCCGCAAGGACCGCTGCTAGGACAACAATCACATCGGGATCCCGCCAAGGAACCCGTGGAAGGCCGAATTGATGATAAGCTCAAACCCCGTGGTGCAGCGATCAAACTCTCGTGTAAATTCCCGGTTTCCGGGCTCGTCCAAGACGACCAAACACATCTTCGTCACCGGTGGTGTAGCGTCCTCGCTCGGTAAGGGACTGACGGCTTCGAGCCTCGGCCACCTCCTGCGGGCACGCGGTCTGTCTGTAACAATGCAAAAGCTCGATCCCTATTTGAATGTGGATCCGGGCACGATGAACCCCTTCCAGCACGGCGAAGTCTTCGTCACTGACGACGGCGCCGAGACGGACCTGGACATCGGCCACTATGAGCGCTTCCTCGATGAAAACCTCGAAGGATCGGCCAACGTCACAACCGGCCAGGTCTACTCGACCGTCATCGCGAAGGAACGCCGCGGCGAATACCTCGGCGATACCGTCCAGGTCATCCCGCACATCACCGATGAGATCAAGCGGCGCATGCGGCTTCCCGCCGAGGGCAAGAACGCCCCCGACGTCATCATCACCGAAATCGGCGGTACGGTGGGCGACATCGAGTCCCAGCCGTTCCTCGAATCCGCCCGCCAGGTCCGCCAGGACATCGGCCGCGGAAATGTGTTCTTCCTCCACGTATCCCTCGTGCCGTACATCGGCCCGTCGCAGGAGCTGAAGACCAAGCCGACGCAGCACTCCGTTGCCGCGCTGCGCTCCATCGGCATCCAGCCCGAGGCAATCGTGATCCGGTCGGACCGCGAAGTCCCGCAGCCGATGCGCGACAAGATCGGCCGCATGTGCGACGTCGACATCGACGCCGTGATCGGCTGCCCGGACGCACCGAGCATCTACGACATCCCGAAGACCCTGCACTCCCAGGGTCTGGATTCCTACATCGTCCGCGCCCTGGACCTGCCGTTCAAGGATGTGGACTGGACCAGCTGGGACAAGCTGCTCGACGCCGTCCACAACCCGAAGCACGAAGTTGAGATCGCGCTCGTAGGCAAGTACATCGACC
>NZ_CAKKMM010000984.1:0-1926 GCF_918698205.1 Microbacterium sp. Bi128
GCTGAACCCGGGCTATCGTCCCCTGGGCGCGAAGTCCGCGGCGTTCTACGAAGGCTGCCTCTCCATTGGCGGCCTGCAGGCGGCGGTCCTGCGGCCGGAATCAGTCCAGCTAGATTTCACGGCGCCGGACGGCACGAAACTCCAGCAGACTTTCTCCGGCTGGCAGGCCCGGATTGTCCAGCATGAAACCGACCACCTCCAAGGGATCCTCTTCCTGGACCGGGCCGAGCTGCGCTCCATCAGCAACAATGCCGAATACTCCGCCCGCTGGGCCCAGCCGGACATCAGCCGCGCCCGGCAGGAACTCGGGTTCCTGCCGGACCCGGCCGCGGACTAAGCCTGCGGGCCAGGGCTAGGGCTGCGGCGCCGGATTCGAGGCGGACGGCAGGTAGCGGGCCCACCACTTCAGGATTTCATCGAACCGCTGCTTCCGGTGGTGCGGGGTGCCGGAGCGGGACAGCTCATGGTTCTCGCCGGGGAAGACCAGGAATCCGGTCTCGACCCCCTGTTGCTTGAGGGCGGTGAAGTACCGCTGGCCCTGCTCCACGGGACACCGGAGGTCCTCCTCGCTGTGGATCACCAGCGACGGCGTCCTTACGTGCTGCACGCGCGCCATGGGACTCTGGGCCGCCATTTGCTCCGCCGCCGGGCCGGTGTATTCGCCACCGAAGAACCAGCCGATGTCGGACGAACCGGTGAAGCTCACGGGGTCCAGGAAACCACGCTCGACTATGGCGGCCCGGAAACGGTGGTCGTGGCTGATGGTCCACGCCGTCAGGTAGCCGCCGTAGGATCCGCCCACGATGCCGACATTGGCGGCGTCCAGATCCTCGAACTTCCCCACAGCCCCGTCCAGGAACGCCAGGACGTCCTGCATGTCCACGGTTCCCATCCGCTCCTTGATGGACCGGCCATGTGCCTGGCCGTAACCGGCCGAACCCCGCGGATTGCACATCAGCACGGCGTAACCGGCCCCTGCATAGACCTGCGCTTCGTCGAACAACGCCACCCCGAACTGGGCAAACGGGCCGCCATGGATGTTCAGCAGCACCGGGTGGGGTCCCGGGCCCGCCGGCTTCACGAGCCAGCCATGGACCGGGTACCCGTCGGCCGAGGCCAATGTCAGTTCCTGCGGCTCGCTGATCCCCGCCACGCTCCGCAGCTGGGCGGAGAAGTCCGTCAGGCGGCGCACCTGCCCGCGCTCGAGCACGGCAACATCACCGGCCGTCGTCGAATCGCTGAAACTCACCACGAGCGTTCCGCCACCCTCCGCGGCGCCGGTCACCACCCGGTTGCCTTCCAGGAGGACGGTGTGGCCGCCCGTCGCAACGAATTCGTGCAGCTCCACGGTTCCCCGCGCATTGTTAAGCACCAGGGCGCCCGCGCCGCCGCGCAGCTCCAGCCGGCTGCTGCCGGACAGGTCCAGCGCCTCGGCATCGCTGAGCGCCGTGGCGTGTCCGCCGGCGGCAGGCATCGCATAGAGGGCGGTGTTCCTGGCCACGAAGTCCAGACCGGATGCGCCCAGGTCCTGGGCCAGGAAGAAGAGCCACTGCCCATCGGCGGATTGGCGCACGGCGTTGATGCTCTGCCGTCCGGCGTTGGCCGGCACCACAGCCTGCGGCTGCCCTCCGGTAACAGGAAGCGCGTAGATTCCACTGACGAGGTCAGTGTCCCGCCCATCGTGCAGGGCGGCGGTGAAGAAGATGGTGCCGCCGTCGGCGCTGAAGCCGGCGCCGTTGTGGTCCGCTGGTGCGGTGGTGAGTTGTTTGGCGGCCGGCAGCAGCCCGGCAGCATTCTCCGCGGGATCGGCCGCGGTGCCGAGGGCCTGCAGGGCGCGTCCGGCCGGCGCCACCTTCGGTTCGGCGTCAAGCTGCGGGACCTCAAGGATGAACAGCTGAAGCGGCTTGTCAGCGGTGTAGCCAACAC
>NZ_CAKKMM010000985.1:0-1925 GCF_918698205.1 Microbacterium sp. Bi128
CCTCGGCGATCGCCGCGTGGCTGGCGAGGCTGTCCAGGGGGTCGTCGGTGGTGGCCAGCACCTCGATGTTGAAGTCCTTGAAGAGCTGGCGGGGACGGAAGCCGGGCTCCAGCAGCTTGGCGGAGATCGCGTCGTAGCTGGCGTCGGCGGTCTCGGCGTTGATCTCCTGCTGGAGGCCGAAGACGCTGCTGAACTGGGTGCGGAGCCAGTAGCCGGAGGCCGTGCCTTCGAAGAGCGGCCAGGCCTTGCGGAACTCGCGCCAGACCGTGCGGGAGTCCGGTTCCGCCGCGGCCGAGCCCCGGAGCCGGTCCAGCGGGACGCCGCTGGCGTGGATCAGCCGGGTGACGTAGTGGTCCGGGCTGACCAGCAGCGCTGCCGGGTCCGGGAAGGGGCTGTTGTGCTCGATGACGGCGGCATCAACGTGCCCGTGCGGGGAAATGATGGGGAGGTCCTGGCCGCGCTGGAGGAGGTCTCGCGCAATGCTGCGCGTTCCGGGATCCGCGGGCAGAAGCCGGTCTGGGTTGGCGGCAATCGACTGTGACATAGATCAATGGTCCGGCTTGTCTCCGGCATTTGTCAACCGGTTGCCAATAATTGCCATCAAGTTGCGGATGGCCTCACAGGTGTGGCTAGCCCGCGGGCAGCAGCCGCCCGCTCGAGCCGCGCAGCACCAGCTCCGTCTCGACGCGCAGCGTGGCGGCCGGTTCCCCACCACCGTGCAGCAGATCAAGGAGCAGCGTCGCGGCGCCGGAGCCGCACTCCCCCAGCGGCGAGCGCACGGTGGTGAGCGGGGGCGTGGTGAAATCCGCGCCGAAGATGTCGTCGAAGCCCACGATGCTGATCTGGTCCGGGACCACCATGCCGGCGGCCTGGAGTTCCTGCATGAGCCCGATGGCCAGGAGGTCGTTGTAGGTCAGCACCGCCGTGGCGCCGCTTGTCCGGACGTCGCGCGCCACCTGGCGGCCGCCGTCGATCGTGGGTTTGGTGGATTCCAGCCGCACGGCTTCGAGCCGGGACCACTCGCAGGCCGCCTGCACGCCTTCCCAGCGGCGCGCGGACATCCAGGACTGCGGCGGCCCGGCAACAAAGGCAACCTTGTGGTGCCCGTTGGCGGCCAGGCTGCGGACTGCCTCGCTGATGCCCTTGTTGACGTCGGGAACCACGCACGGCACGCCGTCGACCTCGCGGTTGATGACCACCACCGGCTTGTCCCGGGCGATGGCGCGGATGTCGTCGTCGCCCATGCGGGGGCTGGCCAGGATGAGGCCGTCCACGGTGGCCATCATCCGGCGTGCTGCCGTCAGTTCGGTGACGCCGGACTCGGCCGACTCGGCCAGCACCAGGGTGTAGTCCCGCAGCGTGGCGGTCGTTTCCGCCCCGCGGATGATGTCGAAAAAGGTGGGGTTGGTGATGTCCGCGACGATCAGGCCGAAGGTGTTGGTGCGGCCGGTGGGCAGCGCGCGGGCGAACGGATTGACCTGGTAGTTCAGCTCGGCGGCCGCGTCCTCGATGAGTTTCTGCGTCTTGGCGCTGACCCGGCCGGGCTTGCTCAGCGCCCGTGAGACGGTGGAAGGATTGACGCCGGCAACCTTGGCAATGTCGTAGATGGTGGCGTGGGACTTTCCGGACCGGGAGTGCTTCTTGGCCGGGTCGGTTGTTGCGGCAGCGTCCGGCGTCTTGGGTTCAGTCACCGCCCCATCCTAACGAGGAAACAACCCAACCAGCCCCCAGCAGGGGCCGTTTTGAGTGCTCAAAACGGCCCCTGCTGCGGCGGGGCGGGGCGGGCTAGGAGCGCTCGGCGAACTTGCCCTCGTCCGCGATGCGCTTGTTCAGCTCGGCGAGGAACTCGTCCTCGTCGAAGTCCAGCGCCCCTTCCGTGCCGGTCCAGCTCGAGAGGTGGATGGCGTTGGCCAGCCGGACACCCT
>NZ_CAKKMM010000986.1:0-1924 GCF_918698205.1 Microbacterium sp. Bi128
GATGAGTGCAAGGGTGACGATCGAGCCGGCGAACAGGCCGCGGCGGACTCCCCCGTTATGGCGCCGCTTGAGGTAGATCACCGCCACCAGGCCCAGCAGGATCAGCAGGGTACCGGCGCCGAAAGTGGACAGGATCACGGCCTTGACGTCGGCCATGTGGCTGACTTCGCCGTCCTTGAACAACCGCTCCCCGCTCTGGTCCACAAGATCGCCGAGGTAGCGGGGGCCCGACCAGTTGCTGAGGTAGTCCACCGCGTAGGAACCGTACGTCATGCGGTCATCGGTGCTGAAGCCGTAGCCGTCACCGGGGAAGCCCGGACGGTTGTATTCCACCCAGAGGAACAGGGGGCTGGTCACGGCGCGGACGGCGAGCACCAGCAGGATGACCGGGTAGAACACGGCGAGCAGCACCTGAAGCACCCGCGGCAGGACGGGCTTGGCCTTGGCCGCCTGCTCGCGTTCGGCATTACGGCGTTCGGCGTTGCGGCGTTCGACTTCGTCCTCGGGGTCGGTGTCAGGACGTGCGCCGGCTGATGCGCCGGCTCCTGCCCCGCGCGCCTCGTCATTCGACGTGGCAGCATTCGACGTGGCCACGTCCGACGGGGAAGTATCCGACGGCCCCGTGGCGGCGGCCTCGGCCGCCTTGCGGTCGGCGCGGCTCTCCGGCTGGCTGGCGGTGGGCGTTGCCGACGGCGCTGCCGTGCCCTCTGCTGATCCCGCTGCTGCGGCTGATCCTGCCTTGCCGGCGGCTGCGGCCGGCCCTGCCGGGCCGGCTGCCGTGCCCGCCGTGGGCTTGCCGGCGGCTGCGGCCGGCCCTGCCGGGCCGGCTGCCGTGCCCGCCGTGGGCTTGCCGGCGGCGGCCGGCTTCATCCAGTCGAACGCCGGTTCGTCGGTGTCGTCCGACGGATCCAGGTGCGGATCCGGCCGGTCGGGAGGGGTGGGACTCTTGTCAGTCACGTGGAGCTTCGCTTCCGTAGGCTTCTGCGCTGCCCGGCCTGCGCCCGGCTGCGCAACTTATCTGGCTCTGAGCCTACCGTCAGAGGATTGGGCTCAGCGAGGTGCCACCCCGTCAGTTGGCGTATTGGGCCCAAGGGATGTTCCAGTCCCCGAAGCCGTCATCGAAGTTGGCGTACTCCCCCTCGGTGTTCACCACCTGGACGACGTCGCCGGTGGTCATATTGTCGAACACCCACTTCGCGCCGTCCGGGCCCAGGCCGATACAGCCGTGGGAGAGGTTCGTCTTGCCGATGTAGGGCATCGCGGACTCCGTGGCCTGGTGGATGAATTCCCCGCTGGGCGTCAGGCGCGTGGCGTAGTTGACGTCCAGCTGGCCATAGTAGGCCGGGTCCCCCGGTTTGAGCCCAATCGTGGAGGCATCCATGTGCTCCACACGGTGCTTCTCCATAAACACGAGGAAGCCCCGTGCCGACGGGAACCGGGTGTCGCCCATGGTCGCCGGCCAGTGTCCGGCCGGCTTGTCGTTGATGCTGACCGAGAACGTATGGGCCTTGGCGTCGGCGACGGCCACCTTCTTGTCCCCGATGTGGACCGTTACCGTCTTGTTGAAGTTGCCGACCTGCCCGTTGCCGAGCTCGACGCCGAACAGCTTCATGTCCATGGTGATGGTGCTGTTCGCGGCCCAGAAGGCGTCCGGCCGGTACCGGACAGTGTTGTTGTTGAACCAGTGGAAATCACCCACCTGGCCGGACGTCGAGGTGATCTTGATGGCCTTTTCGACGGCGGTCCGGTTCAGGACCGGCTCGCTGAAGGTGATCTGCAGGGGCTGGGCCACACCTACCTTCATCCCGTCCAAGGGGTATATGGCGGCGTCGGCCTCGTTGGCGGTCGAGACGGTGGTGAACGCGCGCGTGCTGTGGGTCTCGCGTCCCGCGTCGTCCACCACGGAGTACGTGAAGTTATACCG
>NZ_CAKKMM010000987.1:0-1920 GCF_918698205.1 Microbacterium sp. Bi128
GCCTTGAGCCTATGCGTGTCCACGTCGCCGACCACCCCCTCATCACCCACAAGCTCTCGGTGCTGCGTGACCGGCAGACGTCGTCGCCGGTCTTCCGCCAGCTCACCGAGGAGCTCGTGACGCTGCTGGCCTACGAGGCCACCCGCAACGTGCGCGTCGACCCGATCGAGATCCAGACTCCGGTCACCCTCACGCAGGGCGTGAAGATCAGCGAGCCCCGCCCCCTCGTCGTGCCGATCCTGCGCGCGGGCCTCGGGATGCTGGAGGGCATGGTGAAGCTGCTCCCGACGGCCGAGGTCGGCTTCCTCGGGATGCTCCGCGACGAAGAGACCCTGCAGCCCTCCACGTACGCCGAGCGTCTGCCCGACGATCTCAGCGATCGTCAGTGCTTCGTGCTGGACCCGATGCTCGCGACGGGTGGGTCGCTCGGCGCGGCGATCACGTTCCTCTTCAACCGCGGCGCGCAGGACGTCACCGCGATCTGCCTGCTCGGCGCGCCCGAGGGTGTCGCCGCGATCGAGAAGCAGGTCGAGGGCCACGACGTGACGCTCGTGCTCGGCGCGCTCGACGAGCGGCTGAACGAGAAGGGCTACATCGTGCCCGGCCTCGGCGACGCCGGCGACCGCCTGTACGGCACCGCCTGACGCGGGCGGGCTGCGAGGCCGCGGGTCGCGCGAGGCCCGGGGCCGCAGGTGGCGCGGCGCCGCGGGAGCGTGGCGTGCGGGTGGCGCGAGGCCCGCGGGTGCCGCGGGCTGCGTGCGTGCGGTTTGGGGCGGGATTCGGCGCTTGGGGCGGATAATTCGCGCCCCAAACGGGCAGAATCCGCCCCAAACCAGATGCTCCCAGACACCGACGCGGCTGAGCCGCACGCGAGGAACGCGCCGAGGAGGCCGGCACCGGTGCGAAGAGGCTCCGGGGGTCAGGCGCCGGCGCCGAAGGTGTGCCGCGCGCGCCGGGCTCAGCGGGCGTCGGCGATCAGGCGTGCGAACCCGCTGAGACGGGCGACGCCCTCGGGCGTGCGCGGGAGATCGTCGAGCAGCGACGGCGAAGAGATCACGTAGGCGGTCTGCATCGCCCGTGAGATCGCCACGTTGATGCGGTTGCGCAGCAACAGGAACTCCAGGCCCCGGGGTGCCTCGCGTCCGGAGGAGGCCGCGAGTGTGAGGATCGCCACCACCGCCTCCTTGCCCTGGAAGCGGTCGACGGTTCCCACGGGCACGTCCGCGAAGCCCACCGCGGCGAGCGCTTCCTCGACGGCGACCTGCTGCGCGTTGTACGGCGTGATGACGATGATGTCGTCGGCGCGGAGGGGACGCGGCGGCGCCACGACCGCGGTGTCGCCGACGCCGCCCTCGGCACCGGTCCACGTCCGGCCGACCAGATCAGCGACGAGCTCGACGACCGCCGCGGCCTCCTCGGGCGACGACGTGGCGTTGCCGCTGTGGCGGACGGGGATGGCGTGCAGGCCCGGCTCGACGCCCTCGAGCTCGCGCAGCGCCGTCGAGGGATGCGCGGCGAGCCGCCCCTCGTACGACAGACGCGAGACCGGTCCGGCGACCGCCGGATGCATGCGGCGGGTCCGGGCGAGGAAGTAGCCGAACTCGGGAGGAACGACTTCGGCACCGTCGATCACCCAGCCGAGAGCGGAGGTGTCCACCGGCTCGGGGTGCGTGCCCTGACTCACTTGCGGCAACTGCTGCGGATCGCCGAGCAGCAACAGACGCGGGGAGGACAGCGACACCGCGATCGTCGAGGCGAGGGAGAACTGCCCCGCCTCGTCGATGACGAGCAGATCGAGGCTGCCGCGGGGGATGCGCCCCTCGTGGCTGAAGTCCCACGCCGTTCCTCCGACGACGAATCCGTGCGCGGCGTTCTCGGCGGCGAACGCGGGGACGCCGTTCTTGGGCAGCACGGTGAAGG
>NZ_CAKKMM010000988.1:0-1918 GCF_918698205.1 Microbacterium sp. Bi128
GGTGAGTGGACCGCACTGGCGGCGTGTAGTGGCAGCCCTCGCTAACACGGACGCTCGGACCGCCTACGCGCAAATAGTGCTCGGCGCCAAGCTCCCCGACGTGCTTGCTGACCTGAATGACCACCGGCGAAACCGGGCCATCGCTGCCCTCCTTGAGTCAGGACTCGTGGAAAGCAATGCCGCCAGTGACCTTGAGGCACCCGAGGCGATCTTCCGCGACCTCCTCACACAGCAACCCCGGCGACAACCGCAGACCGGATTGGCCCGCTTCATGCGCTTGGGGCGGATCGAGAGGTATCCAGCCAACATGACGGAACGGCGGGAGCTCCTGGCCTGGATCGTCAGCGAAGCCTTTGAGCCTGGCGAACACCTAACGGAAAAGCAGGTTAATGAACGACTGCTCAGTTATACCGATGACGTCGTCATGCTGCGCCGCTACATTATCGACTTCGGACTACTGGAACGGACGGCCTCGGGTTCCTCATACTCCCGGTAGGCATGACGCGGGCTCCATGCGGGCATTACGTGGACTTTGAACTCGACGCTCTCATAGCACCCAAACCTGCCCGAGAGCCAACATTGGCACCCACGGGATGCAGCGGTTTCTTGTGCCACCGCGAGTCCAGCATGATTCTCAGCGGTCAGCCCGCGCCCTGGCCCTCGCGGGCCACTTCTTCCAGAATCCTGGCTGTCGGCGCTGCCGTCATTAGATGCCCGATCACCCCGGGTTTGTCCCACACCTGGCTGCGCAACTTATCCAGAAAGCCGGTCGCGGCGTCCCTGGTGTCGAAGTCAAGGAGCACGGCCACGCTGTTCTGGTCCTCCGTATCCCTTAACAGGCGGACAGACCGGGCGCCGGAGGCGGCTCGGCCTGCAGGATCGCTGTCGAAGACCTTCTTAAAGGCCTCGTAATCCCGGACCGGATAGCTAATCTGCAGGGTGAACATCGTCGTTCCTTTCCCTCGGGCTGTGTCAGGACCACGATAGGCCGTCCAGCGTCATCCCGGTAGGGCCGGAGAGCGGCCTTGATCCTGTGCTGCGCCGCCTTCCTTACGAGCAATCCCTGAGTATCAGTTCAAGTTGGCGCCCGACAGGAGCGGGTGTTCCACGGGTCCTCTGATACCGGCGCCTTTGACCCGGTCGGTGACATTAGGCAGCACAGTCGCTACGTTGAAGACCGGACACTAGTGCCCTGGGCTCGGGCGCCGAAAGAAGGACTGAGTGGACAGTGATGCTGGTACGTGGTTTCTGAGCCGCGCTGAGCGGGGGAATTTGGCCACAGACGTACACGCGGGCGGTGCCGGATCGCCGCCGTGGTCGGAGGGCAATCTTGTGCGGCCCCTGATTCATGGAGCGACCTACTTCGCCCGGCTGCATGAGGAGTTGACGGCTCTGCAGGCCGGGGACCGCGTGTGGTTCACCGACTGGCGTGGCGACGCCGACGAGCGGCTGCTGGCGGACGGACCGTCTATCGGCGAGGTGCTCGCTGACTTGGCCCGTGAGGGAGTGGAAGTGCGGGGCCTTGTCTGGAGATCCCATGGAGAGCGCGTGTCGGCCCCGATCAGCGGCCGATCCAATGAGCTCCTAAGCCGTCAGGTCAACGACGCGGGCGGAGAGGTGCTGCTGGATCAGCGTGTACGCCTGTTTGGCTCCCATCACCAAAAAATCTTCGTCATCCGCCGTCGTGACAACCCGTCGCGGGATGTCGCGTTCGTTGGCGGGATCGACCTTTCCCACAGCCGTCGAGACGATGCCGACCACGCGGGCGACCCGCAAGCCGTGAGCATGGATTCCCGGTACGGGAAACGACCGCCGTGGCACGATGCCGCCCTCGAACTGCGCGGCCCCGTGGTGGCAGATGTGCTGGCAGTGTTCGCTGAACGGTGGAACGACCCCCATCCTCTGGACCGACGCACCC
>NZ_CAKKMM010000989.1:0-1911 GCF_918698205.1 Microbacterium sp. Bi128
GGCTGGACCCGCCATACACATTGGCCGTGTCGACGAGGTTGATGCCGGCGGCCTGCGCGGTGTCCAGGATGGCGAAGGCCTGCGTCTCCTCGGTCTGCGGGCCAAAGTTCATGGTGCCCAGGCAAAGGCGCGAGACTGTCAGGCCGGAGCGGCCCAGATGCGTATAGCGCATGAAGTTTTCCTCTCCGCCCTGGCCTCCTCTGCCCTGACGGGTTGCGGGTTTCTCCGGAGCGGGACGGTGCGTGCCGGCCCGCTCCGGAGTCTGGCGTCAACGCTCCAGGCGGAACCCGAGCTTGATGGTGACCTGCCAGTCGGCGACCTGCCCGTTTTCAAGGTGGCCGCGGATCTCCTTGACTTCGAACCAGTCAAGGTTCCGGAGGGTCTTGGCGGCCTCGGCGATGCCGTTCCGGACGGCCGCATCGACGCCCTCGTTCGAGGTTCCGACAATTTCAGAAATGCTGTAAGTGTGATTAGGCAACTTCGCTCCTCGTGATCGCCATCGATGCCCGGCTGTGGGCCGTTCCTGCAGACTAGCCGACCGAACCCGGCCGGACTAGGGGTTTGTGCCCGGAGTCCGGGACCCCGGGAGGCGGTCCGGGCAGCGGGCGTTTGGCCTGCCGGGGCGGGGTGTCTGCGCGCGGCCTGATCCGGCTCACCATCCAGGGCAGCATGTAGTGCGCCATCCATGCCAGGTCACCGGCCCGGGTCTCCCGCCAGTTGCCCGGCGGCATCGGCTTCGGTTCCAGCGGCCGCAGACGGTGTGGCACGCTGAGCGTGTCCAGGACCATGGCCGCAATGGTGTGGTGTCCCAGCGGCGAGAAGTGCAGGCGGTCCGGATCCCACATCCGCGGATCGCTCAGTTGCCGCAGGGCCCACAAATCGGCGATGACGACATCACGCCGGGCGGCGATGACACGGATGTTCTCGTTGAATACCGCGACCTTCCCCCGGATGTGTCCGAACACAGCGGTTTCGCCCCAGTCCGGCCCGGTGAACAGGACCACCGTGGCCCCGGTGGCAGAGAGGGCTGCCACGGCGTCGTCCAGGGCCGCGGCCATCCGGTCCGGATCGCCGCGATGAAACACGAGATCGTTCCCGCCGGCGGAGAGCGAGACGAGGTCAGGCTTCAGGTTCAGGGCCGGTCCGAGTTGCTGGTCGAGTATTTCGCGCAGGACCAGGCCGCTGATGGCAAGGTTTGCGTACCCGAACTCGCGGCGGCCCTCGCCGAGTTCCTCGGCGATGCGGTCCGCCCACCCCCGAATGCCCCCGGGGCTCAGCGGTTCCGGGTCGCCGACGCCTGCCGTGAACGAGTCGCCCAAAGCGACATACCGGCTCCAGGGCCGGGATCGCAGGTCACCGGCACGGCCGCGTGCGGAGCTCTGATCCCCTGGATGCCACGGCCCCGCGGCGGGGAGGTTGACGCCGGTACCGCCGGCGTCCGGCTCTAGGAACCTGGCGGCGTTCACATCACCAGCAATACGCCGATATTCCATGCCTCGCTAGGTACTTATGCCCCTAGCGGGGCGGCATGGGGCCGCGAGGCCACCCCCGGCCGTCCGCCACCCGGGAGGCGGAATACTCAGGGGGGTATAATGTGGAGCCTGACGCATCGAACCGGAGGAACCAATGGAACTCGATCCCACCGACATGAAGCCTGTCATTAACCGGCTTCGCCGCGCCCAGGGCCAGCTCGCGGCCGTCACCAGGATGATCGAGGAGGGCCGTGACTGCAAGAGTGTCGTGACCCAGCTGGCGGCCGTGTCGAGTGCCCTGGACAAGGCTGGATTCTCCATCATTGCCACGGGCCTGCAGCAGTGCATGCAGCAGGAAGACCCCAGCCTGGACCGCGCCGAACTCGAGAAGCTCTTCCTCTCGCTCGCCTGAGTTCATTATCCGGGCAAAGCGCGGGTC
>NZ_CAKKMM010000990.1:0-1908 GCF_918698205.1 Microbacterium sp. Bi128
GCCCGGGCGTCCACGTAGGACCCGAAACCGCCGCCGTGGATCCAGGCGCCGGCGCCGTTGATGCCCGGTTCCAGCGTGACGATGCGGCCTGCGGCGTTGTTGAGCAGTTCACGGTCGTGGCTGATGAAGAACACGGTCTTCTTCGAATCATTCAGCTTGGCCTCGAGCCAGCGCTTGCCCGGAACATCGAGGTAGTTGTCCGGCTCGTCGAGGAGCAGCAGTTCGTCGGGGCCGGCGAAGAGGGCCTCGAGGACCAGCCGCTTCTGCTCACCGCCGGAGAGGCTCGACGCCGGGCGGTGCTGTGCCCGGTCGAACGGCAGGCCGAGGGCGGCCATGCAGACCTCGTCCCAGACGGTTTCGACGTCGTAGCCGCCGGCATCCCCCCAGTCCACGATCGCCTGGGCATAGGCCATCTGGGTGGGCTCGTCGTCGTGCTCCAGCATGGCGAGCTCTGCCTCATCGACGGTACGCGCGGCGGCGGCCAAGGCAGGCGGGGCGGCGGAGACCAGCAGGTCGCGGACCGTGGACTCGTCCCGGACCTGGCCCACGAACTGGCGCATGATGCCCATGTTGCCGGACCGGCCGATCACGCCTTCGTCCGGGACGAGGTCGCCGGAAATGATCCGGAACAGCGTGGTCTTGCCGGTCCCGTTGGGCCCGATCAGCGCTGTCTTGGTGCCGTCCGGGACCTTGAAGGTCACCCCGTTGAGCAGCTGGGTGCCGTCGGAGAGGAAGTAGTCGATGCCGGATACGTCAATATGAGCCACGCGTTCAATCTTCCCACGGCCGGGAAAGCGTCCGCTCAGCCGGCCCGGGTCAGGAACTCCTTGAGCAGCGGCCCGGACGTGGTGGCCCCGAGTCCGCCGTCCTCGACGAACACGGCGACGGCGAGGTCACCGTGCACGGCCACGATCCAGGCGTGCGTCTTGGGCGGGGTGTCGTTGCCGAACTCGGCCGTTCCGGTCTTGGCCCCGACGGGCTCGCCCGGGACGGAGGCCAGGAACCCGGCATGACCGCTGGTGACGACGGCCCGCATCATGTCAGCCAGTGCCGCGGCTTCCGCTGCAGTTACCGGCTTTTCGACGGCCGTGGCCGGTGCGGGGGCCGACGGCGTCGCGTCACCGGAGGCCGGGGCAGCCGGCGACGTGCCGGCTGTAGCCGTTCCTGTGGGGGCGGCGCCCTGGGCATCTGGGGGACTGTCGCCCTCGTTCGGATTCAATACCAGCTGGGCGGCCACCGGGGCTCCCTTGGCAACCGAGCCGGCCATGACGGCGGCGGCCAGGGGGGACAGGAGCACTTTGCCCTGGCCGATCATGGAGGCGGCATGTTCGGTTCCTTCGGCATCCCCGGGGACGGAGCCGAGGAATGCGGCCGCGCCGAGCGCAGGTGCTTCAACTGCCACGCCCAGGGAGGTCGCGGCGGATTCGAGCTGTGCCTGGGTGACGGTGTCGCGGGCGTTGATGAACGCGGTGTTGCAGGAGTGCGCAAACGCGTCGCGCAGCGTCACGGACCCCAGGGAGGACTCAGGGTATCCCTCGGCGTTCTTGAAGGTGCGGCCGTCCACCGTGAGGGTGGGCGGGCAGTCCACCTTGGAGTCGGGCGTCATGCCGTTGCGGAACATGGCCAGGGAATCGACCATCTTGAAGATCGATCCAGGGGCATACTGTCCCAGCATCGCGGTGTCGTAGCCGTTGCTGCCCGGCCCGGAGGCGGCCGCCAGGACGGCGCCGCTGGAGGGCCGGATCGCCACAATGGCCGACGCCGGGCCCACCTTGCCGAGGACGTCTTCCGCAAGCTGCTGCAGCTTCGGGTCCAGGGTGGTTTTCAGCGGGGTGCCTTCTTTTATCTCAGTCTGAAAAAGTACGCGGCGTCCCGCGTTGGGCATAGCCTGCTTCTCTGCGTCGGTGA
>NZ_CAKKMM010000991.1:0-1906 GCF_918698205.1 Microbacterium sp. Bi128
CAACAGGACCGTGGAGGCGAACATGACCTTCGTCGACCGTCGTTTTTTGGGCATGCCCGGGCGCCATTCGCGCTGGGCTTTGGTGAGTTTCGCCATCGCTTACGCGTCCGCCTTTCCGAGCAGGATCCGGGCATCCGCGACGAGCGTGATGGAACCGGTCACGAGGACCCCGCCGGCGGGCTCGTCGTCGGCTTCGGCCCGTTCCACGGCCCATTCGAGGGCATCATCGAGCTTCCCGGCGACGTGGATGTTCTCCTCGCCGAAGCCCAGGTCAACCGCGATTTCGGCCAGGTCCTCGGCCGGGACGGCCCGGGGCGAGTTGGACTGGGTGAAGCAGTATTCGGTGGCGAGGCCGCCCAGGGATTCCTTGAGCTGGCGCAGGATCTCCTCGGCGTCCTTCTCCCGCAGAACGCCGACCACCACCACCAGCTTGGTGAAGTTGAAGGCCTCGTGGATGGCCTCGGCGGAGACCCGGATGCCCTCCGGGTTGTGGGCCGCGTCCACGATGATGGTCGGCGCGGTGCGGACCACCTCAAGCCGTCCCGGGGAGGTGACTGAGGCGAAGGCCTCCTGCAGGATCTCGGCGTCGATCGCCTTTTCCCCGCCAAAGAACGCTTCCAGCGCGGCAATGGCGACGGCGGCGTTCTCGGCCTGGTGCGCGCCGTGCAGCGGCACCAGCAGGTCCTCATAGCGGCCGGCGATGCCCTGGATGGTGACCATCTGGCCGCCGACCGCGACGGTGCGGGATTCGACGCCGAACTCCACGCCCTCGAAGCGGAACGGCACGTTGACCTCTTTGGCCTTTTCCAGCAGGACCTGGGCCGCGTCGACCGGCTGCGCCGCGCTGATGAGGAAGCTGCCGGGCTTGATGATGCCGGCCTTCTCGTAGGCGATGTCCCCGGTGGTGTCGCCCAGCAGATCGGTGTGGTCCAGCGAGATCGGGGTGACGACGGCCACCTGGCCATCGCCGACGTTCGTGGCGTCAGTGATGCCGCCCAGGCCCACTTCGATCACGGCGACGTTGACCGGCTGGTCAGCGAAGACCGCGAAGCCCAGGATCGTCAGGCACTCGAAGTAGGTCAGCCGGGGCTGGCCCGCCGCCTCGAGTTCGCCGTCCACAATCTGCAGGTAGGGACGGATCTCGTCCCAGATCCGGACGAACGTCTCATCCGGCACCGGGGCGCCGTCGATGCTGATCCGCTCGGTGACCTTGGACAGGTGCGGGCTCGTGTAGCGGCCGGTGCTCAGGCCGTGGGCGCGCAGCCCGGCCTCGATCATCCGGGCCGTGGAGGTCTTGCCGTTGGTGCCGGTGACGTGGATGATCGGGAACGCCTTGTTCGGCTCCCCCAGGATTTCCATGGCCCGGTGCAGCGGGGCGAGCCGCGGCTCCATTTTGTTTTCCGGCGCCCGGCCCAGCAGCTCGGCGTAGACGCTTTCAACGGAGAATTCATCGGTCATGGTTTAGGCTCCAACTTTCTTGGCAACGCTGACCTGTGGGTCCTTGATGTCGGCCGCCAGGGTTTCCAGCTCGACGGTCAGGGTTTCGGTCTTGACCAGCTCCGCGTTGGCCAGCAGCGCCTCGACGACGTCCTGCTTCGCCGTGACGGACGTGCTGATCCGGTCGCTGACATTGAGTCCGGCGTCCTTGCGGGCCTGCTGGATGGCGCGGACCATGTCACGGGCCAGGCCCTCGGCCTCCAGCTCCGGGGTGACCTCGGTGTTGAGGACCACGAAGCCGCCGCCGGGAAGCACGGCGGCCGCGCGTGAGCCTTCGCCTTCCGCGGCCTCGGCCACGACGGTTTCCAGGGTGTACTCCTGCGGTTCGAGGTCGAGGCCGCCGGCGGTGACCACCCCGGCGTCGCTGACCGACCAGTCGCCGGACTTGGAGCCCTTGATGGCCTGCTGG
>NZ_CAKKMM010000992.1:0-1899 GCF_918698205.1 Microbacterium sp. Bi128
CCGCGGAAGCAGCTCCAGGGCGAACGAGGTGATCCCGGCAGCGGCGAGTGTCCGGACGGTCGGCAGCTCCGAGGTCGGCGATGCCAGCCCGATGGTGACGGTGCCGGGCCGCAGCCGGGCCGCGGCCTCCGGGGTGAGCGGGCGGACATGCAGCAGGACGTCCAGGGCCTCCAACGGGAGCTCGGAGATGACCGTCGCGCCGGCCTCCTTGAATGCGGCGTCGGCGAAGCCGGCTTCGGTGCCGGCACCGCTCTCGACCAGGAGATGGAGCCCGAGCGCCGTCAGCTGCCGGGCCGTCTCCGGTGTGGCCGCGACGCGGCGTTCTCCGGCTCGCTGCTCTCGTCCGACACCGACCTGCACGGGCCACTCCTCTCGGTTGGGATCAGAGTAGGCACATGCCTGACCGTTTGGCGAGAGGCGGGCTCCCGAAGCGCGGCGGCGGGTCCGGTCAGCGGCCCAGGCCCGCTTCCACTCCGCGCGGCCCTGTGGCCTGCACAGCCGCCAGGAGGGCCTCGACGATGGGGAGGTCCGCCGGGATCCACGGCAGGTCCAGGACCCCTGCCGGATTGCGGAGGTCGAGCCAGCGCAATTCGTCATGGTCCTCCAGCGGCCGGGGTTCTCCCTGCGCGAGCTCCGCGAACCAGACCCTCATCGCCGCCTTCGCGTTGAGCGGCCAGCCCGCGGCGGTTTCCGCGGGCAGCTCCGCCCCGAGCCGCACCAGCACGCCCAGTTCTTCCCGGAGCTCGCGGTGCAGGGCGTCCTCGGCGGCCTCGCCTGGTTCGACTTTTCCGCCCGGGAACTCCCACATTCCGGCAAACTGCGGCGGCGCCGTGCGCCGGGCCACGAGGAGCATGCCCGGGTCGGCCAGGGAGTCCACTACTGCGCCGCCAACGACGCCTATGAGTCCAGTCACGCCCTCAAGTCTAAGGCGGGCGCAGGGTCCGGCGCCCGGGGGCCGGGGCCAGGGCCAGCCCAGGTAGGGGACAATGGTGGAGGCGGCCGCCACGACACCTTCCGGAATACTCGGCGCCCCCTCCCGGTTCTTAAAAGCATATTTATCTGTCCGATCCATCCGGCCTCTCCCGGAAAATCTCTCCGAAAAGACGAATGACAACCACCACACACGCCCCGGCGCCGACCAAGTCCGGCACCCGTCACGTTGCCATGGCAATCATTGCCCTCGCGATGGGCGGCTTTGGCATCGGCACCACGGAATTCACCATGATGGGCCTGCTCAAGGAGATCGAACAGGGCCTGAACATCAGCACGCCCGAGGCAGGTCACCTGATTTCGGCCTACGCCCTCGGCGTCGTGATTGGCGCGCCGGTGCTGGCCGCGGTCGGGGCCAAACTCCCGCGGAAGTATCTGGCCCTCGGGCTCATGCTCTTCTTCAGCATCGCCAACCTCAGTTCCTTCCTCGCCCCGGACTACGGCTCCATGCTGGTGTCCCGGTTCGCCGCGGGACTCCCCCACGGCGCCTTCTTCGGGGTCGCGGCCGTGATTGCCGCCTCCCTGGTGGCGCCGACCAAGCGGGGCTGGGCCATTTCGATGGTCATGGCCGGGCTGACGGTGTCCAACGTCATTGGCGTCCCCTTCGCCACCTGGCTGGGCCAGAGCTACGGGTGGCGGCTGCTGTTCCTGCTGGTGGGCCTGATCGGCATCATTACGCTGTTCATGCTGTGGAAGTTCGTCCCGTTCCAGAAACCGCACGCCGATGCCAGCTTCCGCAGGGAGCTCGGCGCGCTCAAGCGGCTGCAGGTGTGGCTTGCCATCCTGGTCGGCATCGTCGGCTTCGGCGGGTTCTTCGCGACCTACACCTACATTTCGCACACCATGACCTCCGTCGCCGGCCTCCCGGCGGCCTGGCTGCCGCTGGTCGTGGCCCTGTACGGCGTGGGC
>NZ_CAKKMM010000993.1:0-1897 GCF_918698205.1 Microbacterium sp. Bi128
GAGCTACCAGCAGGCACACCCCCGGGCCTGAGGATTACCGGTCCGGCGCGTCCGGCCGGCCGGAAAAGGCACACAATTCGGCCCGGGTTCCTGCCCCGGATTCGGCCCGCATACCTGCCCGGCGCCAAGCGGACCAGGGTCCACCTGCGGGACTGCCGAACCATGCACGGCGCGCCGGAAAAGACGCGCCGAATCGCACTGGCGTAATTAGGAGGGGTAGGGCAGAATAAAACTCACGCCCGGGAAGTTTCAAGTTGAACTTGAAGCTGGAATGCACTACGTCCCAGCTTTGAACCCGGCTGTATATTAGTAGTCTGGCAGGGACCGCCGGCATAAATTCGGATCCGCGCAACAGACAGACATCCAGGCACAGGTCGTTGGGGAAGACGTACCTACAGCTATGGAGGATGGAATGTCTGTTGCACTGACCCGAGGTGTGTTGTTCGTTCACTCGGCCCCGACTGCCTTGTGCCCCCACGTCGAGTGGGCCATAGGGTCTGTCGTGGACAAGCGGACGGACCTGGAGTGGACCGCTCAGCCTGCCGCGCCCGGAATGTTCCGGGCCGAGCTGTCGTGGACCGGAACGCCGGGCACGGGGGCTCAGTTGGCGTCCGC
Organism: Microbacterium sp. Bi128; assembly: GCF_918698205.1. Classification (NCBI taxonomy): domain Bacteria; kingdom Bacillati; phylum Actinomycetota; class Actinomycetes; order Micrococcales; family Microbacteriaceae; genus Microbacterium; species Microbacterium sp. Bi128. The sequence goes on from NZ_CAKKMM010000993.1 coordinate 616, forward strand.
TCTGCGAGGCTGGGCGCACCTGCGCTATGAAGTCACTGAGGAGCCGAGCCAGGGGGTCGACGGCGGCCGCTGGTCGCACACTCCGGAGCTCGGGATCTTCCACGCCACCACTGACGTCCACGGCAACATCATGGTGTCCGAGGACCGCATCCGTTACGCCTACGAATCCGGCGCCGGCGACCCCTCGGCCGTCTACCACGAGCTCTCGCTCGCCCTGGGCGAGGCCTGGGACGAGGAACTCGAGCCGTTCCGGCACGCCGCCGAAGGCGCCCCCGTGCGCTGGCTCCACCAGGTCGGCTAGGGCCTCACTGGGCGCACCACCGCAGCAATTCCATAGCTAGGCGCCAAAAGGCAGATGGCGGCAATGTTCATGAAGAACATTGCCGCCATCTGCCGTCCCGGCGTGCTGCGGGCGTGCTGCTGGTCGTGCAGCTAGACGCTGCGTACCGCGATCACGGCGTTGTGGCCGCCGAAACCGAACGAGTTGCTCAGCGCGGCGATGCTGCCGGCCGGCAGGTCGCGGGCGGTCGTGACGACGTCGAGCGGGATTTCCGGATCCTGGTTCTCGAGGTTGATGGTCACCGGCGCCTTGCGGTCGTAGATGGCCATGACGGTCAGCACGGCCTCCACGGCACCGGAGGCGCCGAGCAGGTGCCCCATCTGGGACTTGGTGGCCGAGACCGCTACCGAGTCCACGTGCTTGCCCAGGGCGGCCTTGAGGGCCGCGTACTCGGGCTTGTCGCCGACCGGGGTGGAGGTGGCGTGCGCGTTGACGTGGACGATGTCTTCGGGCTGGATGCGGCCATCGAACATCGCAGCCTTCAGCGCGCGGGTGGCGCCCAGACCCTGGGGGTCCGGGGCGGTGATGTGGTAGGCGTCGGCGGTGACCGAGGTGCCCGCCAGTTCGGCGTAGATCCGGGCGCCGCGGGCCAGGGCGTGTTCCTCGGCCTCGAGCACCAGGGCGCCGGCGCCCTCGCCCATGACGAAGCCGTCGCGGTCACGGTCGTAGGGGCGTGAGGCGTGCTCGGGATCGTCGTTGCGGCGTGAGAGGGCCTGCATGGAGGCAAAGGCGGCGATCGGCATCGGGTGAATGGCGGCTTCGGCGCCGCCGCACACGACGACGTCGGCCTTGCCGGCGCGGATGAGGTCCAGGCCCACGTGGACGGCCTCGGTGCCGGACGCGCAGGCGGAAACGGGGGTGTGGGCGCCGGCGCGGGCACCAAGGTCCAGGCTTACCGCGGCGGCCGGGCCGTTGGGCATCAGCATGGGCACGGTCATGGGC
>NZ_CAKKMM010000994.1:0-1895 GCF_918698205.1 Microbacterium sp. Bi128
CGGCTCCCTGCTTCCTCCAAGGGCACCAGCCGGACGTGCTCCCGGTGCTGCAGGCGCCCGGGCAGGCTGTCGATGTGGGGCTCGGCGACGTTGATCCGGGTGGCCGGCATCGATTCGGCGATGCCATGGGCAATGTCAATGGCGGGAGACTCACGCAGGTCGTCAATGTTTGCCTTGAACGCGAGCCCCAGGACGGCAATCTCGGAGTTCCTGGGCAAGCCGGCAAACGCGTCACGCACCTGGTCCAGGACCCAGCGCGGCTTCTCGTCGTTGACGGTCCGGGCAGCTCTGATCAAGCGCGACTCGGCAGGTGCTGCAGCGACGATGAACCAGGGATCGACGGCGATGCAGTGACCCCCGACGCCGGGTCCCGGCTGCAGGATGTCGACGCGCGGGTGGTGGTTTGCCAGCCGGATCAGTTCCCAGACGTTGATGCCCAGCTTTTCGCTGATGACCGAAAGCTCATTCGCAAACGCTATGTTGACGTCGCGGTAGGAGTTTTCCACCAGCTTGGCCATTTCCGCCGTCACGTCGTCGGTGATCAGGATCTCCCCCTGGCAAAACACCGCATACAGGTCTTTCGCGAGATCGGCGGCGCGCCGGGTGATCCCGCCAACAATCCTGTCGTTGGTGACAAGCTCGATCATGACTTTGCCGGGCAAGACGCGCTCGGGGCAATGGGCCAGGAGAATCGCGGGCCTGCCGTCGGCGCCGTCCAGCGATAGGTCCGGCCGGAGCGAGACGATGTACTCGCCCAGATGGCGGGTTGCCCCCGGGGGCGACGTGGACTCAAGGATGATCAGTTCGCCACCTTGCAACATCGGCGCGATCCCGCGTGCGGCCGCCTCGATGTAGCTCAGGTCAGCCCTCTTGTCCGCCGTGAACGGCGTCGGAACGGCGACAATGAACGCATCAGCGGCGGGCGTTTCGGTGGTTGCCTTGAGCCGGCCCTGGCTGACGGCACCGGCGACGTGGATCCCCAGGTCTGGCTCGACGAAGGGCACACGCCCCTCGTTGACTGCGTCCACCGTCCGCTGATTGACGTCAACGCCGATGACGTCAAGGCCGTTGGTTGCCAGTATCGCGGCTGTGGGCAGCCCGATGTACCCCAGTCCAATGACGGCGATGGTCCGAAAGTCAGTCAATCTGGTAACCCCTATCAAAGCGTGATGAATTCACGTGGATTGTCGAAAATTTGAATTTCGCCGTCCGTTGCGGGCTCCCCGGCCGGTACGCCCGGGCCGTTCCCCGCGCCGGGGCGGATCTGGCAGTAGTTGAACCTGTCGGCTGCGTAGATGGAGCCCTGGGAAGCCGCGACGGACGCCAGGAAGACGGTGTCCTCGCCCCGGTCCAGCGCCTCAAACGGGTGCGCCTCGAAGACCTCCCTGTGTGCAGTGATGGTTGGTCCCATCACCCGCCGGCCGAACCGGTGCTCCTGGTGTGCGGCGCGGAGCATGGTGGTCCGGCTGGAACGCAGGTGCGTGTAGTGGGACTGCTTCCCCACCACGGCCGCCCCGGAATAGCTGAGCGCGTACAGCAGATCGGCGACGTAGTTTGGCGCGTAATAGTCGGCGTCGTCCATTCTGGTGAGCACCGCACCCGTGGATGCTTCAACGCACCGGTTGAGGCACTCGCCGAGGGTCAGTGCGGCCGGGGCGGCGAGCACCTGGTACTTCGCCACGCCGTGGGCGTGCGCCAGCTCGGCGCAGAGACCGTCGGCGGCCGCAAAGCCGCGGGTCAGCACGATGAGCTCCAGGTCGACGCCGGCCTGGCCGCCGGCGGTCTGAAATATTTGGTCCAGCTGTTCCGGACGGGTTGTGCTCACCAGCGCACTGACGGAGGGAAGGGCCACAGGCCGGCATCGCTCCGGCGCGACCGCCCGGACAATGGATTCT
>NZ_CAKKMM010000995.1:0-1886 GCF_918698205.1 Microbacterium sp. Bi128
GACTTCGGTAATCGCCCCGTCAGAACCTGAATAGACTGTGCCTGAATAGACTGCGTCGTGCTGCAGCAGCAGCCAGATAAAGGAGGCCGCGGGGACCGCGGCCAGGGCGAAGAACGAATTCCTGCCAAACTTTCGGAACAGCAGCGGGGCCACAGCAGCCACCGCAAAGTGCACGGCAAGGACTGTGATCACTGGTATCTCCGCAACGTCAGAAAGTCGATTGTCAGCAAGTTGGAGCAGGCGGGTCATTTGTTAGGTTCGGTGCCGTCAGTTTACCAAGCGTGTACAAATTCTTTTGGCCGGGACACCGGTCACTGAACAATTCGACGCAAATGTGAAGCCGGGGCTAAACCCTGCCTGGCAAAACCCCCTGCCGCTCCCCCTCGGAGGACGCCCGGGGCGGCTACGATTCTGGCTATGAACACTGCCGCCGCCCCAGAGGCCATGCGCCCCTCGGAACTGGAATCGGGAAGTCCCGTCCCGCACCGTGGCCGGATCCTCGCGTGGGCCTCGTGGGACTGGGGTTCGTCAGCCTTCAATGCCGTCATGACAACGTTCGTTTTCACCGTCTACCTGACCTCCAAGGCATTCGGCGGGGAGGACCAGGCCTCGGCAGTCCTGGGCGCCGCGCTGGCCGTCGCCGGCGTGGCCGTTGCCCTCCTGGCCCCGGTCACCGGGCAGCGCTCCGACACGGGTGGCCGGCGGAAGCTGTGGCTGGGGGTCAACACGGCCGCCGTCGTCGTCCTGACCGGGTTGTGCTTCTTTGTCTTCCCGCGGCCGGACTTCCTGATCCTGGGCGTCACGCTCATAGCGCTGGGCAACGTCTTCTTCGAGTTTGCCGGGGTCAACTACAACGCCATGCTCACCCAGATCTCCACCCCGCGGAACATCGGCAAAGTGAGCGGCTTCGGCTGGGGAATGGGGTATCTTGGCGGCATCGTCGCGCTGCTGGTTGTGCTCCAGCTTTTTGTCCAGCCCAGCGTGAACTGGTTTGGCGCCTCCACCGCGGACAGCCTGAACATCCGGCTGGTGGCGGTGTTTTCGGCCCTGTGGTTCCTCGTCTTTGCACTGCCCGTGCTGTTCGCGGTCCCGGAGCTGCCGCGCTCGGACCGGGGCGCCGGGCTGGGGTTCCTCGCCTCCTACGGCCTGCTCGTACGGCGCATCAAGGCGATCTACCGGACCAGCCCGCACACTATCTACTTCCTCCTCGCGAGCGCCATCTTCCGGGACGGGCTGGCAGCTGTCTTCACCTTCGGCGGGGTGATCGCGGCCGGCACCTTTGGCTTCGAGCTCAAGGACGTCATCTTCTTCGCGATCTTCGGGAATGTCGTGGCGGCCGCCGGCGCCATCCTCGGCGGCTTCCTGGATGACAGGATCGGGCCGAAGACCGTGATTATCGCGTCTCTGGCCGGCCTGCTGGTCGCGGGTACCGCGATCCTGGTCCTCGGCAACGGCAGTTACAAGTTCTTTGGCATGGCGTGGGCCGGGGCCACCACGTTCTGGGTCTTCGGCTTGCTGCTGTGCCTCTTCGTGGGGCCGGCCCAGTCGTCCTCCCGCGCCTACCTCGCCAGGCTCGCCCCGCACGGCGAATCCGGCGAGCTCTTCGGCCTCTACGCCACCACGGGCCGGGCCGTAAGCTTCCTCGCCCCCGCGCTCTTCACGCTGTGCATCGCTGTCGCCGCTCCCTTCGTAGCGGAGGGCGAGGCCCAGCGCTGGGGCATCCTCGGCATCATGGTGGTGCTGCTCGTGGGCCTGCTCGTGCTCCTGCCGGTCAAGGCCCCCGACCAGACCGAAATCGCGGTGGTCCCCGAGTCCTGAGGCGGCCGAATCAACGGTTCGCGCACTAGGCTGAGGGTATGAACGTGGATGAGACGGACCTCCCCGGC
>NZ_CAKKMM010000996.1:0-1882 GCF_918698205.1 Microbacterium sp. Bi128
GGCCCGCGAGGCCATCAAGACCTGTTGACCCGCCAACTGGCCATGTGACCCGGCATTGTCATGCTGGAAGAATGGAACCTCCGGAAAACCAATGAAAGGCTTCAGCCCATGATCTTCATCGTCGTCAAATTTAAGGTCAAGCCGGACTGGTCGGAGCGCTGGCTGGGACTCGTGAACGATTTCACCCAGGCCACCCGCCAGGAGCCCGGCAACCTGTGGTTCGACTGGTCCCGCAGTGTGGAGGACTCCAATGAATTCGTCCTGGTTGAGGCCTTCAAGGATGACGCCGCCGGGGCCCACGTGAACAGCGCCCACTTCAAGCAGGCTATGGCGGACATGCCTCAGGCGCTGGCCGAGACGCCCCGGATCATCAGCCGGCAGCTCGACGGCGACGGCTGGGACCGGATGGGCGAGCTCACCATCTAACCGGCAATGGATACGCTTATGGCATGTGGATCGGCTGGATTGAATTCGACATCCTTCTGGGCGACGTTCACAGCCTGAAGGAGAAACGTTCCATGGTGCGGCCGCTGCTTGCGGAGCTGAAGCGCCGCTTTGATGTCTCCGTGGCCGAGGTCGGGGATCATGAGCAGCACCGGCGCACGCAGTTGGGCGCCGGCTTGGTGGCAGCAGACCGGGCACACGTCGTGGAGGTGCTGACCGGCGTCGAACGCTTCGTGGCGGCCCGGCCCGAACTCGAACTCCTCAGCGCACGGCAACGGGAGCTCCGCAGCGACGATTAAACAACGCGGGGTCACTTAGCGCCCATCCCAGGGGGATTTATGGGCGGTAAGTGACCCCGCGTTGCTTTGAGCGGTGGGGCTTAGCCGAAGTACTTCGGCAGGGTCGCCTCGTGGGCTTCGCGGAGCGCGTCGAGGCTCATGGTCTCGACACCGTTGATCTCCAGCGTGCCGCCCTCGGCGTCCACCACACCGATCCGGACGTGCGCGAAGCCGCGGGCGGTGCACATGTCCGTGAAGCGGATTTCCTCCGAGCGGGGCACAGCGACGACGGCGCGGCCCTGGGTTTCGGAGAACAGCGCCGTGAACAGGTCCACGCCGTCGCGGTCCAGGACGTCCTGCAGGGCGATCCGGGCGCCCACGCCGTAACGCAGGGACGACTCCACGAGGGCCGCGGCGAGGCCGCCTTCGGAGAGGTCGTGGGCGGAATCCACCATGCCGTCGCGGGAGGCGTTGATCAGGATCTGGCCCAGTTCGCGCTCGGCGTCGAGGTCAACCTTCGGCGGCAGGCCGCCCAGGTGTCCGCGCATGTTCGACCATTCCGAACCGTCCAGCTCTGCCGCCGTCGTGCCGAGGAGGTAGATGGCCTGGCCGTCTTCCTTCCAGCCCGACGGCGTGCGGCGGGCGACGTCGTCGAACTTGCCCAGCACTGCCACCACGGGGGAGGGGTGGATGGGGGTGGTCCCGGTCTGGTTGTACAGCGAGACGTTGCCGCCGGTGACCGGGATGCCGAGGACCATGCAGGCGTCGGACAGGCCGCGGATGGCTTCGGCGAGCTGCCACATGACGTCGGGGTCCTCGGGGGAGCCGAAGTTCAGGCAGTCGCTGACGGCCATCGGCACGGCACCTGAGGTGGCGACGTTGCGGTAGGCCTCGGCCAGGGCCAGCTGAGCGCCGTGGTACGGGTCCAGGTAGGTGTAGCGGCCGTTGGCGTCGGTGGCCAGGGCCACGCCGAGGCCGGTTTCCTCGTCCACCCGGACCACGCCGGCGTCGTCCGGGAACGCCATGGCGGTGTTGCCGCCGACGTAGCGGTCGTACTGCTTGGTGATCCAGGACTTGTCGCACATGTTCGGGGAGGCGACGAGCTCGGTGATGGCGGCGGCCAGGTCCGCCGGGGCGGAGGGACGGCCGGCGTCCTGGAC
>NZ_CAKKMM010000997.1:0-1881 GCF_918698205.1 Microbacterium sp. Bi128
CTCGCCGCTCTCGGGGGCGCTCGCGGTGCTGTCGCGCGCACCCCAGGAGTTCGACGCGCTGCTGGCTGACCACGACGCGGCATGGCGCCTGCTGCTGGCACCGTTCATCATCGAATCCGATGCCACGTCCCAGGCCCAGCTGATCCTGAACCTTCACGTTTTCCATCTGCTGCAGACACTCACCACGCACACAGCCGAGCTCGATGCCGGGGTCCCGGCCCGGGGGCTCCACGGCGAAGGCTACCGGGGGCACATCTTCTGGGATGAACTCTTCGTCTTGCCGGTCCTGAACTCCCGGCTGCCCGCGGTGGCCCGCGAGCTGATTGACTACCGCTGGCGGCGGCTGGGAACCGCGCGGGACGCGGCCCGGAAGGCCGGGCTGCGCGGCGCGCTTTTTCCGTGGCAGAGCGGCAGCGACGGCACCGAGCAGACACCCAAGTTCCTGTTCAACAAGCTCTCCGGGCACTGGATGCCGGACTACTCACGCCTGCAGCGGCATGTCGGACTGGCGGTCGCCTACAACGCCTGGCAGTACTTCGAAGCAACCCAGGACCGGGGCTGGCTGACCCGGCACGGCGCCGAGATTGTGGTGGACGTCGCCAGGCTGTTCGTCTCCCTGGCGGAGCACGACGCCGCCCAGGACCGGTTCCACATCAAGGGCGTCATGGGCCCGGATGAATACCACACCGGCCACCCGGGCAACCCCGGCGGCGGCCTGGACGATAACGCCTACACCAACATCATGGCGGCCTGGGTAATTGACCAGGCGGTCTGGATCATGCATTCAGTACAGGGTTTCGACATGGAGGAACTCCGGGCACGGCTGGGAATCACGGGCACGGAAATCGACGCCTGGGCGCACCGGAGCCGGCGCATGTTCGTTCCCTTCCACGACGGCGGCATCATCAGCCAGTTCGACGGTTACGGCGCCCTGCGGGAACTCGACTGGAATCACTACCGCCGCGCCTACCGCAACATCGAACGGCTGGACCTGATTCTCGAAGCCGAAGGGGACAGCACCAACCACTATCGGCTGGCCAAACAGGCGGACGTCCTGATGCTCCTGTATGTCCTGGGTGAGGACCAGCTTCTGGGGTTCCTGCGCCGGATGGGCTATGACGTCGAGCCGGCGCAGATCGCGGCCACCGTGGACTTTTACCTGGCCCGGACCGCGCACGGCTCCACCCTTAGCCGGGTCACCCATGCCTCGGTGCTGGCGCAGCACGATCCGGAGCGGGCGTGGGCGACATTCCGGGAAGCCTTGGACACGGACCTGGACGATACTCAGGGCGGCACCACGCGCGCGGGCATCCATTTGGGCGCCATGGCAGGCTCGATCGACGTGGTCCAGCGCAGCTTCGCCGGGCTACGGATCACCCGGGACGCCTTGGACTTCACCCCGCGGCTGCCGGCCGAGCTGTCCCGGGTGGAGTTCCAGGTCCGCTACCGTGACCAGTTGCTGTCCGTGCACCTCGGGCCGGACCGGCTGCGGGTGTCCGCCGCCCCGGGGGACGCGGCTCCGGTGCTGGTGCGGGTGGGCGTCGAGAAGGTGCTGCTCCGGGCGGGCCAGGAGCACGAGTTCCGCCGGGACGCCGGGACGCCCGGCTGACGCGCCGAAGCGTGTCCCCGGCGACGTCGTGGTGACTTGCTTGCGATGGTTCCGGGCTATGTCGTGTCCATGTGCAGCACGGCCGCTCCGATGATCCGGTCCTCCGCCAGGTCTTGCAGGGCCCGGTCCGCGGCCTCGAACGGGTAGGCCACAGTGGTCGGGCGGAGCGGGATCTCGGCGGCGATCCGGAAGAACTCCTCGCCGTCGGCCCGGGTGTTGGCTGTGACACTGCGCAGCTGGCGCTCTTCGAAGAGCTCGTCGGCGTAGTGCAG
>NZ_CAKKMM010000998.1:0-1881 GCF_918698205.1 Microbacterium sp. Bi128
GTACTGGAACGGGGCCGGAGCCGGCATATCCCGCGGCGTCCTGCCGGCCCCGGAGGAGGCGCACTTCGTCTACCGGCGGCACGGACTTGGCTGCAGGGACTGCGGAACGCCGGTGGCGCTGACCGAGCTCGGCGCCAGGAAGCTTTACTGGTGCCCGGCCTGCCAGCCGGCCTGAGCCGGTACGCCTGCCCTTGCACGCCTGCCCTTCCAAGCCCCGGCCGCCGGGGCCCGGAGGGCAACGAAAAAAGCCCCTCCGGAGAGGGGCTTTTTTCGTCATATTTCTGAGGGGACGACGGGAATCGAACCCGCGTAATCAGTTTGGAAGACTGAGGCTTTACCATTAAGCTACGTCCCCGGGATCTCACTGGAACTCCAGCAAAACTTCCGGGCGGCTGTTCAAGCCGGATACAACTAAACCCAATTCAAGGCCCCGGTGTCAAATGTGCAAATCGGCACAGTATGACCGTAGACTGTTCTGTGCACTTACGGGGTGTAGCTCAGCTTGGCTAGAGCGCCTGCTTTGGGAGCAGGAAGTCGCAGGTTCAAATCCTGTCACCCCGACTCTGCAAGCACTGCCAGCACGTGGCAATGCAGAACCCCATACCCCCCACACCAGGAGTACTTAGACTGTGAAGAGCGCTGTCGAGAACCTCACCCCCACGCGGGTCAAGCTCAATGTTGAGGTCCCCTTTGAGGAATTGAAGCCCAGCATCGCAGAGGCATACAAGACTGTTGCTTCGCAGATCCAGGTCCCCGGTTTCCGCAAGGGCAAGGTCCCCTCCAAGCTCATTGACCAGCGCGTTGGCCGCGGCTACGTCCTGGAGACGGCCATCAACGAAGGCCTCAACGGCTGGTACCAGGCCGCCGTGCAGGAAACCGGCATCCGCCCCCTGAGCCGTCCCGAGGTCGAGATCACCGAGGTTCCGGACCCGTCCGCCACCGACGGCGAGCTCAAGTTCCACGCCGAGGTTGACATCCGCCCCGAAATCGAACTGCCCGACTACGCAGGCATCAAGGTTGAGGTCGCCGCCGCCGAGTCCTCCGACGCCGCCGTCGACAAGGCCCTGGACGAGCTCCGCGGCCGCTTCGGCACGCTGAAGTCCGTGGACCGCCCGGCCGCCGATGGCGACTTCCTGACGATCGACATCGCAGCCTCGATCGACGGCGCCGATGTTGACTCCGCTTCCGGCCTGTCCTACCAGGTTGGCGCCGGCACCATGCTCGAAGGCCTCGACGAGGCCGTCACCGGCCTCAGCGCCGACGAGGACGCCATCTTTGACACCACGCTGGTCGGCGGCGAGCACGCCGGCGAGTCCGCTCAGGTCAAGGTCACCGTCAAGGCCGTCAAGGAGCGCGAGCTCCCCGTCGCCGACGACGACTTCGCCCAGCTCGCCAGCGAATTCGACACCCTGGCCGAACTCCGTGAGGACCTCGCCAAGCAGGCCGCCGAGTCCAAGATTGTTGACCAGGGCGTCGAGGCCCGCGACAAGGTCCTGGACAAGCTCGTTGAGCTCGTCGAGGTTCCCGTCCCGGCGTCGATCGTCGAAGAGCAGCTCGAGCAGCACTTCAACGCTGAAAACGCCCACGGTGAAGGCGAGCACGACACCGAGGAGCACCGCGCCGAGGTCAAGGCCAACACCGAGCGCGCCTTCCAGAACGAGATCATCCTCGACGCCATCGCGGAGAAGGAAGAAGTCAACGTCAGCCAGAACGAACTGATCGACTACATCGTCACCACCGCCAGCCAGTACGGCATGGACCCGAACCAGTTCGCCCAGATCATCGATCAGAGCGGCCAGGTGCCCATGATGGTTTCCGAGGTCCGCCGCCGCAAGGCACTGGCCGTCGTGCTGGGCCAGGCCGAGGTCACCGACTCCGAGG
>NZ_CAKKMM010000999.1:0-1879 GCF_918698205.1 Microbacterium sp. Bi128
GTCATGGCCGAGAGGAAGAAGGCCTGGAACGTGGTGTCCCACGCGTCCATGCTCCCGAAGGTGAGGTGGTTGTCGTATTCCAGCAGCAGAATGACCCCGGCGCCGGCGAAGAACAGGACGACGGTCGTGATGATCGTCAGCTTCGCGTGCAGCGACCACAACCGGAACCGCCACCAGTGCCGCCACAGCGTGAAGATCACGGGGAAGCCGATCGACCCGAGGAAGACGCCGATCATGAGCACGGTCAGCAGGAAGTAGTCCTGCGCGAATGGGGCCAGACCTTCGGCGTTGGGCACGAACCCGGTGTTCGTGAAGGACATCGCCGCGTAGTACGGCGCCTCCCACAGCGCCACGAGCGGGTCGATCCCCCCGATGACGAGCGACGGATAGATGAGGACGGCGAGACCGGCTTCGATGACCAGGGTCGACAGTGCGACGGTGCGCAGCAGCTGACCCACTTCGCCCAGGCGGATGGTCTGCCCCTCGTTGACCGGGCCGCCGTGCGCGCGCAGAGGATTGCTGTCGCCGGCGGCGATGAGCTTGGCGCGCAGTCCCAGGCGCTTGGAGATGACCAGGCCGAGGATCGACGCCAGGGTGAGCACGCCGAGGGCCCCGACGTTGACGCCGACGTACGTGATCACGCGGCCCAGCGGAGACCAGTCGCTGTACATGTTGACCGTCGACAGGCCCGTGACGCAGATCGTGGACACCGCGGTGAACAGCGCATCCGCGAGCGGGGCGCGCCTGCCGTCGGCGGACGCGGCGGGGAGGGAGAAGAGCGCGGTGAACAGCAGGATGAGGATGACGAAGACCAGCACCGCGAAACGTGCCGGCGAGGCGGTGGTCAAATCGCGCAGTCCGTCCCATGCGCGGAACGCGATGCGGCGTACCCGCACCGACATACGCACCTCGTCGGGCGTCGCCGCCATGCGTGACTCCCTTCGCGGCCGGAACCAGGATCATGGTACTCGGGCGGGCTCGCGGCTAACCTAATGCCATGGCGGACATCTTCGACGTGATCGCTGACGGCACGCGTCGCGACATCCTTCAGCTGCTCCTGGATCGAGCGACGGGCGGCGAGCGGGGCACGAGCGTCTCGCAGATCGTGCACGCACTGGGGGTGAGCCAGCCGACCGTGTCGAAGCACTTGAAGGTGCTGCGCGAGGCCGAACTGGTCTCGGTCCGCGAGGAGGGGCAGCACCGCTATTACAGCCTCGCCGTCGCCCCTCTCGACGAGGTCGACGACTGGCTCGTGCCGTTCTTCTCGGTCGACGTCGAGAACGAACCCGCTCTGCCCGAGTCGGCGGTTCATGCCGCCGAGGTCGTGGGGCGTGCCGCCGCCTCGGTCAAGCACTCGGTCGCCTCTGCGTTCCGCAAGCTGCCGGGGCGCTGAGGCGGGCCCGGAGCCGCGGGAACGCGGCATCCGCATCTCACATCCGTCACAGAAGCCCCATAGGTTTACAGCCGTCGCGGGCAGACCCTAGAGTGTCTCCCACATCAGAGGGTGAAGGTCACCCGTGCGGAGGGTGATCGATGGCAGAGCTGCCCGACGTGCGTTTCCTGACGGTCGCCGAGGTCGCCGAATTGATGCGGGTCTCGAAGATGACCGTCTACCGTCTCGTGCACGCCGGAGAACTGCCGGCCGTCCGGTTCGGACGCAGCTATCGGGTGCCGGAATCGGCGGTCGCGGAAGCTGTGCAGCGTCCGGCGTCCGACGTCGGTTAGACTGATCCGAGGCCTTTTTACAACGCCTGCCCGTTCCCGGGAGCCGACATCGGCACCCAGACCCCGACTTAGTGAGGTTTTCCGTGGGTTCTGTCATCAAGAAGCGCCGTAAGCGCATGGCGAAGAAGAAGCACCGCAAGCTGCTTCGCAAGAC
>NZ_CAKKMM010001000.1:0-1879 GCF_918698205.1 Microbacterium sp. Bi128
GTCCGTGACGGTTCTCTCCGACGGCCTCATGGCCGCCCTGGAGCCCGATGAGTTGCGTGCCGTGCTAATTCACGAGAACGCCCACCTGAGCCAGCGCCACCACCTCCTGCTGTGGGCCTTCGCCGCGTGGCGCCAGGCGCTGCCGTGGCTGCCCACCACCCGGCTGGCGCAGGAGTCGGTCAACTCCCTGATCGAGATGCTGGCCGACGACGTCGCGCTCAAGACGGAGAGCAAGGCGACCCTGATCAGGGCGATTGCCATTGTGGCCAGCGGGTCCCCGGCCACCCCCGCGGTGCGCCTGGCGTTCGGCGAGCCCGGCGTGGCCGACGGCGACCCCAGCCAGCCCGGCGCCACCGGAGGCAGCGGCTCGGCGGGCACGACGGCGTCACGCGTCAGCCGCCTGCTCTCGCCGCAGCCGCCGTTGTCGGAACCGCTGCGCGCCGCTGTCCTGGCCTGCTGCGTGCTGCTCCTGGCCGTGCCGACGGCCCTGCTGCTGGTCCCCGGCCTGCTCGGCTAAGGCCGTTCTTCCGGCCAGCCCGTCCCCGCCGGCGGAACGTCAGGCGTCGATGCGCTCCCGGTCCAGATTGGCGGCGCCTGCAATGATGAAGTCCTTGCGCGGCGCCACGTCCGAGCCCATGAGGAGGTCGAAAGTCTCTTCGGCCTGTTTGGCGTTCTCGATCCCGACCTTGCGGAGCGTCCGGTGCCGCGGGTCCATGGTGGTTTCGGCCAGCTGCTCGGCATCCATTTCGCCCAGCCCCTTGTACCGCTGGATGGGCTCCTTGTAGCGCTTGCCCTCCTTGGCGAGCCGCGCCAGCAGGACATGGAGCTCAGCCTCGGAGTAGGTGTAGATCATCTCGTTGGCCTTCTGGCCGGCGTTGACGACCTCCACCCGGTGCAGCGGCGGGACGGCGGCGAAGACGCGCCCCTCGTCGATCATCGGACGCATGTAGCGGAAGAAGAGCGTCAGGAGCAGGGTCCGGATGTGGGCGCCGTCGACGTCGGCGTCGGTCATCAGGATCACTTTGCCGTACCGGGCGGCGCTGATGTCGAACGTGCGGCCGGAACCGGCCCCCACCACCTGGATCAGGGCAGCGCACTCGGCGTTGGAGAGCATGTCCCCCACCGAGGCTTTCTGGACGTTGAGGATTTTGCCGCGGATCGGCAGGAGCGCCTGGAAGTCGGAGGACCGCGCCAGCTTGGCGGTGCCGAGCGCGGAGTCACCTTCGACGATGAACAGTTCGGAGCGTCCGACGTCGTCGGTACGGCAGTCGGCCAGCTTGGTGGGCATGGAGGAGGTTTCCAGCGCATTCTTGCGGCGCTGGGTTTCCTTGTGGACGCGCGCCGAGATGCGGGACTTCATCTCGCTGACGATCTTTTCCAGCAGCAGCGCGGACTGGGCCTTGTCGTTGCGGTTGGCGGAGGTCAGCTTCGCGGTGATCTCCTGTTCCACCACCTTGGCCACAATGGCCCGGACGGCGGAGGTGCCCAGGATTTCCTTGGTCTGGCCCTCGAACTGCGGTTCGGCCAGCCGGACGGTCAGGACCGCGGTCAGGCCGGCGAAGATGTCGTCCTTTTCGATCTTGTCGTTGCCGGCCTTGAGCTTGCGGGCATTGGTCTCCACGGCCTTGCGGAAGGTCTTGAGCAGGGCCTGCTCGAAGCCGGACTGGTGGGTGCCGCCCTTGGGCGTGGAAATGATGTTGACGAAGGTCCGGACCGTACTGTCGTAGCCGATCCCCCAGCGCAGCGCGACGTCGACCTCACAGTCGCGTTCGACCTCCGCAAGCTGGCTGTGGCCCTTTTCGTCGAGGACGGGGACGGTTTCCTTGAATTTCCCGGCACCGTGGAGGCGCCAGATATCCGTGACGGCGGGGTCGGCGGC
>NZ_CAKKMM010001001.1:0-1877 GCF_918698205.1 Microbacterium sp. Bi128
CGGGGACTTCAACGACGATCCAGTCGACCGGCCCCAGTTCATCGAGTGTCTCAGTCATGCGTATGACCTCCGCTTCTTCTTGGGGTTCGAGGCGATCCGACGGACCGCTGCACCTTCATTCTGTGCCCCCGGTGAGGTGCGGCGCCTCACCCGTGCCGGGTGACCTCACGCCTCAGCGGTAGGACTTGCTTGTGCCGCCCCGGGTTCCGGGCCGAAGGAACAAGCCCGGCGGCCCGGCTGTTGCTTCCAATGACGGGGCAGCGGTCCCCGTGCCGTGGTCTCCGGGCAACCCGCCCGGTTGTACCCGGTTTTGTCCTGTCCCCACCTGCGAACATTGGAGCACCATGCCCGTTACAGCCCATCTCGACTTGAACGTCAAAGCCGAAGCCCTGCCCACGGCGCCCGCGGTGCTCCGCGATATTCTCTCCGATACGCGCGCCTTTGACGGCTGCCTCGGGGTCGACGTGCTGGTCGACAGCGCGGATCCGGCGCATTTTCTCGTGGTCGAACAGTGGGTATCGATGGAACACGACGCCGCCTATCGCGCCTGGCGCGCAGGCGACGGCGCGAGCGGGCTGGCAGAACTCCTGGCCGCCCCGCCGGTGCTGACGCACTTCGAGACGTCCTTCGCGGTCTGAGCCTCCCCGCGACGCCGAAGGGGCCCCGCCGGATCAGAATTGCTTCTCTGAACCGGACCGAGGGCCCCTTCGTGTTGTTTCCGCCGGAGACTACGCCTGGACGGGCGGCTCGGCAGGTGCCAGCACAACGTCGCTGACGGCCAGTTCACCCTCGCCGGCGACAAGCGCCAGTTCACGGGCGTTGGCCGCGGCCTTGAGGTCGGCGAGGCCGGCCTTGAGCTGGGTCGTGAGGGACTCCGAGGCCGTGATCGTCGCGGACAGCACCTCGGTGCGCTGCTTGACCTTGGCCTCGGACTTGGCCTTGCGAATGCCGCTGAGCGCGGTGCCCACCGTGGCCAGGAGGGTAGTGTCGCCGTCGACCGCGATGGCGGAGGGCCACTGGGCGCGGTGCACGGAACCGGTGCGCCACCAGCTCCAGACTTCCTCCGTGGCGAACGGCAGGAACGGCGCGAAGAGCCGCAGGAGGGTGTCCAGGCTCGTCGCGAGGGCGGCCAGCACGGATGCCTGCTGCTCCTCGCCTGCCGCACCGTAGGCACGGTCCTTGATGAGTTCCACGTAGTCGTCGGTGAAGTTCCAGAAGAAGCTCTCGGTGATCTGCAGCGCCCGGGCGTAGTCGTAGCCCTCGAATGCCTTGGTCGCCTGCTCGACGACGTCGGCGAGCTGGGCCAGGACGGCCCGGTCTAAGGGGTTGCTCAGCACGGACAGGTCGCCGGAGACGACCGAGTCCTCGGTGGCGCCCAGGTTCAGGACGAACTTGGAGGCGTTGAGCAGCTTGATGGCCAGGCGGCGGCCGATCTTCATCTGCGCGATCTCGTAGGCGGTGTCCGCGCCGAGCTTGGCCGAGGCAGCCCAGTAGCGCACGGCGTCGGAGCCGTACTCCTCCAGCACATCCGTGGGCACAATGACGTTGCCCTTGGACTTGGACATCTTCTTCCGGTCCGGGTCCAGGATCCAGCCGGAGATGGCCGCGTGCTTCCACGGTGCGGTCCTCTGCAGCGCGTCGGCGCGGACGGCGGAGGAGAACAGCCAGGTCCGGATGATGTCATGGCCCTGCGGGCGCACGTCGAAGGGGTAGACCTTGGCGAAGAGCGCCTCGTCGGTGCTCCAGCCGCCCACAATCTGGGGGGTCAGGGAGGACGTGGCCCAGGTGTCGAGGACGTCCGCGTCGCCGGTGAAGCCGCCGGGCACGTCGCGCTGGGCTTCCTCGTAGCCGGGGGCCGCATCTGCCGCGGGGTCCAC
>NZ_CAKKMM010001002.1:0-1876 GCF_918698205.1 Microbacterium sp. Bi128
GGCCCGAAGCCTCAGGACCGCACCGCGTCCTCGGCGCCGGGCGGGCCTTCGCCGGAACCAAGCGGAACGCCGGGACCGAACACCGGGCCGGCCAGCGGCCGCTTGGCCGTCATGCCGTCGCCGGAGGAGCGGTGCCGCAGCCGGCGGACCACCCAGGGGACGAAATACTCCCTGGCCCACACCAGGTCCCCGCTGCGCGCCTCGCGCCAACTGCGCTGCGGCAGCGGTTTGGGGGAGAGGGGCTGGAGCGTGTGCTCGACGTTCAGCGAGTCCAGCACCATGGCCGCGATCGTGTGGTGGCCCAGCGGTGAGAAATGCAGCCGGTCGACATTCCACATCTGCGGGTCATTGAGCTGGCGCAGCGACCACATGTCCGCGATCACGGCGTCGTGGCGCGCGGCGATCGTGCGCAGGTTCTCGTTGTAAATGGCCACCTTGCTGCGGATCCGGCCCAGCACCGTGGAGCCGGTATCCGGGCCGTTGAACAGGACGACGGTGGCGCCGCCCAGGCTCAGGATCTGCACCACCGAATCCAGCTTTTCGGCCAGCACGTCCGGATCGCCGCCCGGGCGGATGAGGTCGTTTCCGCCTGCGGAGAGCGTGATCAGGTCCGGTTTGAGGGACAGGCAGTGAGCCATTTGCTGGTCCACGATCTGCTGCAGGAGCCGGCCGCGGACGGCCAGGTTCGCGTAGGCAAAGTCGTTGTGCCCACGGCTGAGTTCCTCGGCCACGCGGTCCGCCCAGCCCCGATGGCCGCCCGGACTGGCCGGTTCCGGGTCGCCGATGCCCTCCGTGAATGAGTCGCCCATCGCCACATACCGGGTCCACGGGTGGGTGACGGTGTCAACGGTGGTCTCGGCTGGGGAGTCCGGTGAATTTTCCATGGGATCGGTATTGCTCACCCCCTTATCCTGCACTGTTCCCGTTTAGCTGCGCCACCGTAATTTGTTACCGCCGGGTAACTGCAAGAATAGTTCCATGACTCACGCTGACGCCTTCCCCGCCCCTGTCGTCCAATGGTCCCAGCCGGAGCAGGAAGGGGCCGGAAAGCCGCTTCTTGTCCTGTTGCACGGCTACGGCGCCAACGAACAGGATCTGCTCAGCCTGGCCGGGATGCTGCCGCAGGAATTCGCGGTGGCCTCGTTGCGCGCCCCGATCGCCATGGGACCGGGCTTCACCTGGTTCCCGCTGACAGGGTCCATTGACTACTCGCTCGACGCCGTCAAGGTCGCGGCAGGCTACGTTCAGGACTGGCTCGACGGCGTCAAAGCCAACCACCCGTCGGTGACGCTGCTGGGGTTCTCGATGGGCATGGCCATGGCCACCACGCTGCTGCGGCAGCGGCCGGCCGACTTTGCCGCCGTCGTCGGGCTGTCAGGTTTTGTCGTCGATGCCGGCGATGACCCCAGCTTCCGCGACGGCGAACTGGACGGCACTGTGCCGCTGTTCTGGGGGCGGGACCAGCAGGACCCCGTGATCACCGAGGAAAAGATCGACTACACCGTCGGCTGGGTGCGCAAGCACGTGTTGCTCACCAAGGTCCTCTACACGGGCATGTGGCACGGCATCAACCAGCAGGAGATCGGCCACGTCTCGGAGTTCCTCACGCACGTGGTGCTCAACGCCAAGAAGTAGGCGCGCCGGGGAAGTTGTGCGCCGGGAAGCGACGCCGGGACAGGCGGCTAGGCGGCCGGGGGCGCGCTGATCCGCACGGTCCGGCCGTTCACGGTGACGGTGTCGCCGTCGTGCAGTTGGCGGCCGCGGCGCTCGTCGATTTCGCCGTTGACCTTCACCAGCCCGTTCTTGATCAGTTCCGCGGCCTCCACGCCGTCCTCGACCAGATTCGCAAGTTTCAGCAGCTGGCCCAGCCGGATCA
>NZ_CAKKMM010001003.1:0-1876 GCF_918698205.1 Microbacterium sp. Bi128
CGGCGGTGGCGTATTCCGGGTGCGACCCGACGTCCAGGTAAAGGCGCGAGCCGTTGGTCAGGAAGACGTTGGAGGACCGTCCCCAGCTGACCACCTTGCGGAAGAGGTAGCGGGCTACTTCCTCCGGTGCCAGCGGCCGGGACTCCGGGCTTGAATAGGAAATTCCGAATTCGGTTTCGATGCCGAATATGCGCTTGTCCATCTCACTTCTCCTCAGCCAGCAATGCCACGATGTCCGGGTCCTCGAGCCGGCGGAACGCCCGGCGGGTGCCGCGGCCGCTTTCCGATCCCCGGTCCAGTACCGCAACTTCCAGTGCGGATACGGGCAGGGTGGTGGTTTCCTTGTCCGCCACGAGCCCGGCGAGGGCCAGCCGGATGGCGCCCGCGAAGTCGAGTTCGCCCTGCCAACCCGCCGCGACAGCCTCGGAGACCTTGTCCGCCTGGCCGCCCATCACTATAAAGCCGTGCTCGTCGGCGATGGACCCGTCAAAGGTCAGCCGGTACAGATGGTCCGCCTCCTGGGCCTGACCGACTTCGGCCACGGCCAGTTCGACCTCGAAGGGTTTCTGTTCGGCCGTAAACACCGCGCCGAGGCTCTGTGCGTACACGCTGGCGAGGCCGCGGGCCGTGACGTCCTCGCGGTCGTAGGAATAGCCCCGGACATCGGCATACCGCACCCCGGCTTGCCGCAGGCTCTCAAACTCGTTGTACTTCCCGACGGCCGCGAACGCGATTTTGTCGTAGATCTCGCCGATCTTGTGCAGCGACGGGGACGCGTTCTCCGCCACGAGGGCAATCCCGTCCCGGCAACTGAGGACCACCCCCGAACGTCCGCGGGCGATGCCCTTCCGTGCGAAGTCCGCACGGTCCTTCATCAGTTGTTCGGGAGATACATAGAACTGCTGGGTCATCTCAGGCCTCCCGCTGGGCGACGGTGCGGGATTCGATGACGCGGCCGGCCACGGCGGCAAGGTCGCGGTCCGGTACCCGGAAGGCGCCTGTCCGGTTCACGATGTACACCACCGGCCATAGCTGCCGGACGGGGTCCGGGCCGCCCGTGGCGGAGTCGTCGTCGGCGGCGTCGTACAGGGCCTCGACGGCGACCGCCACGGCGTCCTGCTCCGAGAGGCCGGGACGCCAGAGTTTCTTCAGCGCGCCGCGGGCGAACATCGAGCCGGATCCCACCGCGTGGTGCTCCTGTTCCTCGTAGCGGCCGCCCGTGACGTCGTAGGAGAAGAGCCGGCCGAAACCTGCGGGCCGGTCGAATCCTGCGAACAGGGGCACGACGGCGAGGCCCTGCATGGCCATGGGCAGGTTGCCGCGGACCATGGCGCCGAGCCGGTTCGCCTTGCCGTCCAGGCTCAGGAGCGTGCCCTCGATCTTCTCGTAGTGTTCGAGTTCAACCTGGAACAGCCTGGTGATGTCCAGGGCGATGCCGGCAGTCCCGGCAATGCCCAGCACTGAATACTGGTCGGCGGGAAAGACCTTCTCGATGTGCCGGCTCGCGATCACGTTGCCCATGGTGGCGCGGCGGTCCCCGGCCATCAGCACTCCCCCGGCATAGGTCATCGCCACGATCGTCGTCCCGTGCGGGGCCTGCAACGGTGCTCCCGGCTGGCCGGCGTGCCCGCCGGCAGGCAACTGGTTGAAAGGCACTTGGCCGAAGGGCATCAAATCGGGCCGTTCGCGCTGCAGATGCTCGGTGAATGAGGACGTCGCGTTGGCTGCTACTCGGTTGGCTGTTGTTTCCTGCACTAACGCTCTCCCTCAACGTGGTGGATCAACGACTCTTCCGGCCCTTAGCCCCTCCCGCCGCCCTCATCCGGCGGCCGGCGGCGCTCCTACTGGCCGCCCTTTTGGACGAATGCGCTGACGA
>NZ_CAKKMM010001004.1:0-1875 GCF_918698205.1 Microbacterium sp. Bi128
ACGTGCACGTGTTCGGCCGGCGCGGGCCCGCCCAGGTCAAGTTCACGCCCCTGGAACTGCGCGAACTCTCCCACTCCAAGGACGTGGACATCATCCTCTACGCCGAGGACTTCGAGTTCGATGCCGAATCGGACCGGCAGATCCAGAGCAACAACCAGACCAAGACCATGGTGGGCACGCTCACCAACTGGATCGCCGAGCAGCCCGAGGACCTCTCCGAGCTCACCGCGTCCCGCCGGCTGCACCTGCACTTCCTGCACAGCCCGGTCGAGATCTACCGAGAAGAAACCGACGGCGCCGACGCGCCCGGCCGCGTCGCCGGGATAAAGTTCGAGCGCACCGAACTGGACGGCACCGGCAACGCCCGCGGCACGGGCGAGTTTGTCGA
This sequence comes from Microbacterium sp. Bi128, assembly GCF_918698205.1. Lineage (NCBI taxonomy): Bacteria > Bacillati > Actinomycetota > Actinomycetes > Micrococcales > Microbacteriaceae > Microbacterium > Microbacterium sp. Bi128. The sequence goes on from NZ_CAKKMM010001004.1 coordinate 389, forward strand.
GTACCCGGTCCAGGCCGTGTACCGCGCCATCGGCTACTTCGGTTCCGCCCTCCCCGAGGTCGAGTTCGACCACAGCAAGGGAGTCGTCCCGAACGACGGCGGCCGGGTCCTGGACGCCGCCGGCACCCACGTGCCGGGGATCTACGCGACCGGCTGGATCAAGCGCGGTCCGGTGGGACTGATCGGCCACACCAAGGGTGACGCCCTCGAAACCGTGACCTACCTGCTTGAGGACCGCGAAAACCTGCCGCTGGCCGCGGCGCCCGCCCCCGAGGCGATCGTCGAGCTCCTGGCGGGCCGCGGCGTCGAGTACACCAGCTGGGAAGGCTGGCTGGCCCTGGACGAGCACGAGCGCGCCCTGGGTGAAAAGGCCACCGCTGCCGGCGGGTCGCACGGCGTCGCCGTCCAGCGCGAGCGTATCAAGGTGGTGCCCCGCGAGGACATGGTGGAGATCTCCCGCGGCGCCGCCGTCGAGGTCTAGCCTCAACACAGGCAACGACGCAGACCAGCGCGGGGTCACTTCGCGCCCATCCCGGAAGGGATTTTGGGCGCTAAGTGACCCCGCGTTGTTTTCGGGCGTGAAAGGGCGTGGAATCCCGGGCGGTAGTCAGTAGGCTTACCGTCATGGATGAACACTCGCCCGGGGCCGGCCAATGAGGCTCCGCCACAGCAACGCGTCCGGCCGAGGATACCGCAGGGTCCCCGCCGGGACCGGCTTCAGTTACAAGGACCTGGACGGCTCCACCCTGCCGCCGGGCCCCGTGCGGGAACGGCTCGAGGGCATCGGGATCCCGCCGGCCTGGACCGACGTCTGGATCGCCCCGTACGACAACGGGCACATCCAGGCCACGGGAGTGGACGCGGTGGGCCGGCGGCAGTACATCTACCATCCGAGCTGGCGGGAACGGAAGGACCGGCAGAAGTTCGACCGTTCGCTCCAGCTGGCTGAGACCCTGCCGACCGCACGCCGCCTGGTGACCATGGACCTGCGCTCCGAAGGGCTGACGCGGGAACGCGTGCTGGCGGCCGCCTTTCGGATGCTCGACAGCGGATCATTGCGCGTCGGCTCGGAGCGCTACACCAATGAAAACGGCAGCCACGGCCTCGCCACCCTGCTCTGCGCCCACGTCAAGGTGCGCAAGGACGAACTCCGGCTCAGCTTCCCGGCCAAGAGCGGCAAGACCTGGGAGTCGCGGATTGACGACGCCGACCTCGCCGCCGTCGTGCGCCAGCTCAAGCGCCGCGGCGGCAACGCCCGCCTGCTGGCCTATAAGGACGGCCGCAGCTGGCATCCGGTGTCCAGCGCGGACATCAACGAGTACGTCAAGGAGCGCACGGGGGAGGACTTCACCGCAAAGGATTTCCGCACCCTGCGGGGGACGGCGGCGGCAGCGGTCAGCCTGGCGCAGAGCGGCCCGCAGACGAAGGTCTCGGCCCGGAAGAGCGCGGTGAGCCAGGCCATGCAGGACGCGGCCGCGGTCCTGGGC
>NZ_CAKKMM010001005.1:0-1874 GCF_918698205.1 Microbacterium sp. Bi128
CGTCAGGATGGGTCCGGTGGGGTTGTTGGGCGTGCACAGCAGGATCATCCGGGTCCGCGCAGTCACTGCGGCGGCCATGGCGTCCAGGTCATGCCGCCCGTCGGATGTCAGCGGGATCCGGACGCTCTCGGCGCCGGCCAGTCCTACGCAGATCGGGTAGGCCTCGAACGAGCGCCAGGCGTAGATGACCTCGTCGGCCTTGCCGTCGTCGTTCTGGCCGGCGAAGGTGGTCAGCAGCTGGTTCAGGGCGCCCAAGCTGCCGGCGCCCGTGACGATGTCCTCGGCGGGAACATCCAGGAAGCGGGCGAGCGCTTCACGCAGCCTGCTGCTGAGCGGATCGGGGTAGCGGTTGAAATCGGTCTGCGCCGCGATGGCCTGCTGCACTGCAGGGATCGGGGGCAACGGGTTCTCGTTGGAGGACAACTTGTAGCTGGTCAGGCCTTCCACGGGGACGGGGGGTTTTCCGGCCGCGTAGCGGGGGAGGAGGTCTACCACCGGACGGGGCCTGATGCCCCCGGCCGGATTCTCTGATGAAGTCATGCCAACTAGCCTACTTCGGGTCGCTGCCGCAGTTGCGGGAGCCGATTGCTGTCCGTAGGGGATAGCCGTTGCTGACATGGGGAATATGGTCCCTGCCGTCGCCGCCGGGCGTATGACAGCATGGGGCCATGCGCTCAATCATCGTACGAGTCATCATCAACGGGCTGGCCCTTGCAATCGCCTGCTGGATCCTCACCGGGCTGGATATTTCCACCCAGAGTGACGGCACCATCAGCATCATCTTGGGCTACCTGTTCATCGGCTTGATCTTCGGTCTGGTCAATGCCTTCGTCAAGCCCATTGTCAGCCTCCTCTCGCTGCCGATCACTATCCTCACCCTGGGCCTGTTCACCGTGGTCATCAACGCCGCGATGCTCTACTTGACCTCCTGGATCAGCAGCTACACCACTGTGCACTTCACCATCGACTCGTTCTTCTGGACTGCCGTGTTCGCCGCCATCATCATCAGTCTGGTGTCCCTCGTGGCGAGCTTCCTTCCTGCCCGTCAGCGTAATTCTCCAGCCGGTGCCCGGGACCCAGGCCGAAATCCTGTGGCGGCGGCACCGCCAGCGGGTTGGTGAGGGTCACGGTCACCCGGTCCCTGGTGTCCGGGTTCGCCAGTCCGTCTGCCCCCGGCACCCAGTCCTGCTCATGTTCGAGGTGCAGGCTGCGGATCCCCGGCGCGGGGCTGATCCCGCCCACCGGCGAGCCCGCGGTCAGCACGAACTTGAGGTCGTACTCGGCCAGGACAGCACGGTCCTTGCTGAGATTCATTGCGTGGATCCCGCCCTGGCTGTAGCCGACGGCCACGAGCTGATCGCCGGCCTCGGCCCCGGCCTGCCGCAGCGCCTCCCTGATGGCCTGCGCCGTCGACGCCGAGTCATAGCCCAGGGCCTCGGCGATTCCGGCGGGGTCAAAGGGGTTGGTTCCTTCCGGCAGGGCGCCCTGCTGGGTTCCGGGGATGATCACCACCCACGCGGGCCGGGATTCGCCGTCGACCTCGATAACCTCGATCCGGCCGCCTTGCTCTCCCACTGCCCCGGCCCGCCGCAGCAGCCCGGCCGGTGAGAGGTCGACGTCGGCCGTAAACGTCTCCCGGCCCACGATGCTGACGGGGCGGGGCTTGAGGAACACGAGCCCCGGCGCTTCCGAGGCGTCCCGCACCAGGCGGCGGACGTCAGCGGGCCCGGCCAGGGCGCTGGCCACGGCGGCCAAAGGCCAGGGCAGGCCAAGCAGCACGGCGAGATTCCGGGGCGCCATGGCGACCCAGCCTTCAACAGTGCCGCGCACCCCGGGCAGGGCGAAGGGCTCCGGTGCTGCGCCGTACTCGGAGC
>NZ_CAKKMM010001006.1:0-1874 GCF_918698205.1 Microbacterium sp. Bi128
GGTGGTGTCGGTCAGGAAACGGCGGTTCAGCCCGGCGCCACGGACGTAGCTCCAGGGCTTGTTCTTATTCGCACGCTCCAACTCGACCACCGTGAGGCCGTGGGCCGCACGGCCGATCGCGCGGGCCTCGGCGGCGTCGAATCCGGCCGGCAGCATGATGGACTCGTTGGTGTATTCATGGTTGGTGAAGAGCACGGCCCGGCGGTCCTTGGAGCCATCGATCGGCAGGATGTCGGTGTAGTCGTTGTTGTAGCCGAACTGGCGGGCCTGCGCCGCCGCGCTCTGGTGGTCCAGGTCGAAGGCCGGCGAGTCGTTGAAGAGCGGGTCGCCCCAGCGGATGACCGGTTGCCAGGTGAACCCGGCCGGGACGGTGAACTGATCCACGGCGGCGTCCACCGGAGCGATGGCGGTGAACTGCAGCTTGGATTTTCCAAACCCGTCCTTGGCGGCAGCGGCGAGGCCCGGACCGCCGTCGGCCACTGCCTTATCAGCGGACGTCACGGCGTTGCCGAGGACGACGGCGAGCGCGCCGGCGGCGCCGAAGCCCAGGGCGGCGCGGCGGGACATCGTGGCGGAGGCGATGTCCCGGAAGTAGCTGTTGGTGCTGGTGTTGCAGACCTCGCCCGAGCAGGCGTTGTCGCACTTCAGCGCGCAGGTGACGGGGCTTCGCTTGCCTTTGGTGTGGCCGAGCATGGGGAGCAGGGAAAATTTGCGTCCGGAGGTGACAGACATGGAGAGACCTTCCATGGGGGTGAGTTGCGGTCGCGCCCACCCTTCCAGCCGCCGACTACGCGGGACCGACCCTCACATGAAGTCCCGGTGAACTCGCGCTATAAACCTGAGGAAGCGTCACCGGCGAACTCTTGGGGACAGAGGTTAGCTGTCCGTCTCTTCCGGGGCGCTGGCGGCAGCCATCAGCCGCTGGCCAATGCCCTCGAGAAATTCGGCGATGTTCACAATGCTGCCCTCGGAGGATTCCTGGAGAAGGGCCTCGGCCGCTGCGGCGAAGTGGTCGTTGGCCCACTGCATCGCGTCGGTTCCTTCCGGGCTCAGGTGCAACAGCACACTGCGCCGGTCCGTGGGGTTGGGCTTCCGCACCATAAAGCCCTTGGATTCCAGGCGGTCCACCATGGCCGTTACCGAGCCGGTGGTGATGTTCAGGGCCTTGCCGAGATCCTTGGGAGTGAGGCCGTCCACCTCGCCCACAAAGGCCATCGCGTTGATGTCGATCGTCCCGATCCCCAGATTCTCGGCCAGCCGGATGCGGAGGGCATAGGTCCCCGTGTCGACCCGCCGCAGGCCTTGCACGATCCGGAGCAGCCCGTCCTTCTGGGCCACCATCTGGCCCTCCGCGCGCTTTGCCGTAGCCAGCGCGTCATCTTGCCGGGGTACCGAGGTGGTCATCACGAATCTTCCGCTCCAAAGCTATGATCGGCGGCTAGTTCGCCGCGTCCGCATCCACTTTACTCTCAAACCACTTGCGTCACTGGCTGGCAGCCAGCACCGCGTGGACCCGGCGCAGGCGGTCGAGCCACCAGTCGCGGCGCCCGGGCGCGGCCGCATATTCCGCCAGCAGTTCCGGATCGGCGGCAACCTCGCGGACCCGGATGGCGCCGTCGTCGGGAACCAGCGGGTCCCGGGTGACATCGGCGGCGAGCAGGGACACGGTACCCAGCCCGCAGGCATACGGCAGTTCCGGCAGCGCCGCGGCGAGCGCCAATCCGGCGCGGATTCCCACGGAGGTGTCCAGCGCCGAGCTGACGACGGCGGGGAGCCCGGCCTGCGCCACGATGTCCAGGGCCCGGCGCACTCCCCCGAGCGGCGCCACCTTCACGACGATCAGGTCTGCTGCGCCGGCGCGGGCCACCTTGAGC
>NZ_CAKKMM010001007.1:0-1872 GCF_918698205.1 Microbacterium sp. Bi128
GGTGTGCCCGGGCGGCCGCGGCGAGGCGGGCCGGCTCGTTGGTGAGCTCCGGATCCACCCCCTCCATTTCGCGCAGGAAGATGTCCCGGACCTGGCTGCGGTTCTTGTGGATGGCCGGGACCAGGATGTGGCTGGGCTTGTCGTGGTCCAGTTGGACGATGAGCTCGGCGAGGTCGGTCTCGTAAGCCGCGATGCCCCGTTCTTCGAGGTATTCGTTGAGGCCGATTTCCTGCGTGGCCATGGACTTGACCTTGACCACCTCGGTGGCGCCCTGGTCCCGGATGAGGGCGGCGACAATGCTGTTGGCTTCGCCGGCGTCGCGGGCCCAGTGGATGGTCCCGCCTCGGGCGGTGAAGTTCGCCTCGAACTCTTCGAGCAGTTCCGGCAGCCGGGCCATGACGGATTCCTTGATCGCCCGGCCCGCCTCGCGCAGCTCCTCCCAGTCGGGGAGTTCGGACACGACGGCCAGCCGCTTGTCCCGGATGGTCCGGGTGGCGTGGCCGAGGTTGGCCCGCAGCTGGGGGTTGCCGAGTTCGCGGCGGGCGGCTTTCGGGAAGGGCTCGTGTTCGTGCAGGTTGCCGATGCCGAAGACCGGCAGGGACGGCATCCCCAGGAATGTGCCGCTCATCGTGCGGTCCTTCCGGTGGTGAGGCGGACGTCGCCGGAGACGGCGGCGGGATTCTCGAGGGTGCTGGCCAGGATCTCGGCGAAGTGCATCGTGGTGACGCCGCTGCCCTGCCGGGACAGTCCGCCGCCGATGTGCATCAGGCAGGACGCGTCGCCGCCGGCGCAAAGTTCGGCGCCCGTGCCGCAGATGTTGGCGGTCTTGTCCGCCAGCATCGCCGAGGAGACGTCCGCGTTCTTCATCGAGAAGGTGCCGCCGAAGCCGCAGCACTGGTCGGCTTCGGGCAGTTCGGCCAGTTCGATGCCGCCGACCGAGCGCAACAGGTCCAGTTGGCGGTCGCCGAGCCGGAGCAGGCGCATGCCGTGGCAGCTGGGGTGGTAGGTGATCCGGTGCGGGAAGTACGAGCCCAGCTGCGCCGCTGCGTCGGTGACGCCCAGGACATCCACCAGGAGCTGGGAGAGCTCGTAGGTTTTGGCTCCGACGGCGGCGGCCCGGGCTTCCAGCCCGGCGTCCCCGCAGCGGCGGGCGACCATGGAGTGCTGGTGCTTCACGGAGGCGACGCAGGAGCCGGACGGTGCGACGGCGACGTCGTACTCCTCTTCTTCGAAAGCCTTCACATGGTTGGCGACGACGGGCAGCGCCTCCTTGAGGTAGCCGCTGTTGACGTGCATCTGCCCGCAGCAGGCCTGCCCGGCGGGAAAGATGACCTCGTGGCCGAGGCGTTCCAGGACGGACACCGTGGCGCGGGCCGTGGCCGGGTACATGGCGTCCACGATGCACGTGGCGAAAAGCGCGATCCTCACTGGGCACCTCCGGCGCTCTGGTGTGCCGCCACGGGTGAGGGCACGTACTCCGCCGAGTGCTGGGAGGCACGCACCACGGCGCGCAGCTCGCCCAGCCCGCCGCTGAGCACGCCGGCGGCGCGGGCCTGGACCAGGACGTTGCCCAGGGCCGTGGCCTCGACGGGTCCGGCGATCACGGTTTTTCCGGTGGCGTCGGCGGTGAGCTGGCACAGGAGCCCGTTCTGGGATCCGCCGCCCACAATGTGCACGACGCCGGCCCGGACGTCCGCGAGCCGTTCGGCGTCGGCGATGGTCCGGGCGTAGCCGGCGGCAAGGCTGTCCAGGATGCACCGCACGATGTGCGCGGGATGCTCCGGCAAGACAGCACCGGTGTTCCGGACCGCGCCCCGGATCCGTTCGGGCATGTTGTCCGGAGCGATGAAACAGGGGTCGTCGGCGTTGATG
>NZ_CAKKMM010001008.1:0-1870 GCF_918698205.1 Microbacterium sp. Bi128
GCGAGCCCGGGCGACTTACCGGCCGGAACATCCACCACGTCGCCCGGGAGCAGCCTGCTCAGGGAGTCCTCGGTCAAGGACTTTCTGGCCCGGGACGTGCTCCGGGAGGCCATGGTTTCGGCATCGCCCAGGGCCCGCCGCAGCCGCGCGTATTCGGTGAAGTCGCCCAGGTGGCAGGTCATGGCCTTGCTGAACCCGGCAATGGATTCTTCCCGGCTCCTGACCTGCCGGGCCAGTCCCACCACGGATCGGTCCGCCTGGAACTGGGCAAAGGATGATTCGAGGATCTCCCGGGCGCGCGGCCGGCCGAACTGCGCCAAAAGGTTGATCGACATGTTGTACGTGGGCCGGAAGCTGGAGTTCAGCGGGTAGGTCCGCCGTGAGGCCAGGCCGGCGACGGCGGCCGGATCCGTTCCGGGCTGCCACAGCACGACGGCGTGGCCCTCGACGTCGATGCCGCGGCGGCCTGCGCGGCCCGTCAGCTGGGTGTACTCCCCCGCCGTGATGTTGACATGGGCCTCGCCGTTGAACTTGTCCAGCTTTTCGAGCACGACGCAGCGGGCCGGCATATTCACGCCCAGGGCCAGTGTTTCGGTGGCGAAGACGGCCTTGACCAGCCCGTCGACGAACAGCTTCTCCACAACCTCCTTGAAGGTCGGCAGCATGCCGGCGTGGTGCGCGGCGAGCCCGCGGAGCAGGCCGTCCCGCCAGCTCCAGAAGCCGAGCACATCGAGGTCATCCGAGGGGATGTCCTGGGCCGCCTCGTCGACGCGCCGGGCGATGATCTGCTGTTCGGCCTCGCTGGTCAGCCAGAGTCCGGCCGCGACGCACTGGGCCACGGCGGCATCGCAGCCGGCGCGCGAGAAGATGAAGGTGATGGCCGGCAGAAGGTCCTGCCGGTCCAGGCTGGCGATGACCTGCGGCCGGCTGGCTTTCCGCACCGGGCTGCGCTGGGCTCCCTGCGGTTCGTCCCGCTGGCTGCGTTGCTGCCGGCGCTGGTTCCGGCCGCCGTGGCCGAAGCGGCCACGGAAATTCATCTGGCTCTCGGCCCGGGCCATGGACAGCAGTTCCGGGTTGACCTCGAAGCCGGCCCGCCCGGGCGCTTCCGAGGTGACGGCGGCCGCCCGGCCCCCGACGACAGCCTCGGCTACGGCGTCGGCGGACGCCTCACTGGCACTTGTCTCACTGGCAGTTGCCCCCCTGGCACTTGTCCCACTGGCAGTTGCCCCACCAGGCAGGGCGATCTCGTCAAAGCTCGTGTCACCGGCAAACAGGTCCACGATCTTCCGGCCCACCATGACGTGCTGCCACAGCGGCACCGGGCGGTGCTCGGAGACGATCACATCGGTCTGCCCGCGGACGGTGTCGAGCCACGCACCGAACTCCTCGGCGTTGGAGACCGTGGCACTCAGGGACGCCACCTGGACCTCGCTGGGCAGATGGATAATGACTTCCTCCCACACCGCGCCGCGGAAGCGGTCGGCGAGGTAGTGGACTTCGTCCATGACCACGAAGCCGAGATCATCCAGGGTGTCCGAATCCGCGTAGAGCATGTTGCGGAGCACTTCGGTGGTCATGACCACCACCGGGGCGTCGCCGTTGATGCTGGTATCTCCGGTGAGCAGGCCCACCTGGGCGGCGCCGTACTTGGCGGCCAGTTCGGAGTACTTCTGGTTACTCAGGGCTTTGATGGGTGTGGTGTAAAACGCCTTGAGCCCACGCTGGAGGGCCAGATAGATGGCGAACTCCCCCACGATCGTCTTCCCGGCGCCGGTGGGGGCGGCCACCAGCACGCCCCGGCCGGCCTGCAGGGACAGGCATGCTTCGCGCTGGAAGTCATCGAGTTCAAATTCGAGCGAGCGGATGAACC
>NZ_CAKKMM010001009.1:0-1869 GCF_918698205.1 Microbacterium sp. Bi128
CCATCATGTCGTGGTCCTCATGGACCAGGTTGTGGCAGTGGATCATGTAACGCCCGCCCCCGCCGGTACCTGTGTCGAACTGCATGAGGGCGGTGATGGACTCGTTCTCGCCGGCGTAGAAGACATCCTTGGGTCCCTTTTCCCAGGCAAACGGCAGGCCGCCGTTGGTGTTTCTCGCGATGATCTTGGCGTCAATGAGGTGGATGTGTACCGGATGGAACCATCCACCGGACGCGTTGATGATGGTCCATTGTTCGACGTCGAATGGCTGGGGGTTGCCGAACAGCTTGGTGAACCCGGACTTCTCCACGTCGGCCCACGTGACGCCGTTGACGGTCCACTGTCCGTGGTCCCGGAAAAATTTCAGCTCGCGCTTCGCCTTGGCCATCGCCGGGGTGAGGCTCATGGTGGGGATGCCCCCCTTGGAGGCGTTGACGGAGCCGCCGTCGTCCAGGGTGGCCGGGATGCTGGAAATGGAGCCGGCCCCGGACCCGGAGTCGGCCACTACCTGGAAGCGCATGATCTTGTTGGTGTTCGCGAAGTCGATGTTGTTCTTGTTGCTGAGGTTCCGCAGCTCGATCAACTGGCCGGTCCGGTATTTCCGGAAATCGATCAGCACCTCATAGCGTTCCGCTGTGCCCTGCCGCCACGATTTCACGGCCTCCACTTTGGGCGTCATGCCGGCGTCGGTGCCCACCACGTAGATGGGGTCTCCGGTGGACAACGTGGGCCGGTAGGACCGTGAAATCGAGGCGTCGAGCACCCGGAAGCGGTAGATCCGGGGCTTGACCTTCATGGTGGGCCACGGCACGCCGTTGACCATGATGATGTCGCCCCAGAGTCCCTTGACGTCGTTGTCGTTGTAGGCGAGGGATCCGTCGGCGTTGAACATGGCGTCCGAGATCATGAGTGGTACGTCGAATTCGCCCTGCGGCAGTTGGGCACGCTCAAACTTGTCGGACAGTGGATAGAAGGCCGCGAGCCCCGAATACACGTTCTGGGCGGTGATGTGGTGCTTATGGTCGTGGTACCAGAGGGTCCGAGCCGTCTGAAAGTTGGGGTACCGGTAGTTCTTGACGTTTCCCGGGACGGTGATGTCGTTGGCGTAGCCGTCGTACTGCGGCAGCGACGCTGAGCCGTGCAGGTGGGTGACGGTATCAAAGCGGGCGGGCTGAACCAGCCCGGCGGCGGGCAGCGCGTTGCGGATCCGCACCTCGATCCGGGTGCCCTGGGTGGCCCGGATGGTTGGGCCGGGGAAGATGCCGTTGTAGCCCGCGACGGTGGTGTTCAGTCCGGGCAGGAAGTGGGCCTGGCCGAGCTTCTGGGTAAGGGCGTACCGGGCGAAAGGACGGGCCGGGTCGCCGCCGTCGAAGCCCGTCTGAAAGGGGACCAGTTCCGGCGGGCGGCGGAATACTCCCGCATAGGGAACAGGCATGTTCTGCGGTGCAAGAAGGCTGGCGGTGACCGGCGTCGCGGCCGGCGCGGTGGTGCCCGTCGTCGGGATGTCGTCGTCGCCGCCTTTGAAACCGGCAAGGCCGAGGGCGCCGACAGCGCCCAGTTTGAAAATTTCTCGTCGTGTAGTCATGGCCCCTCCAAGTGGGCAATAGTGCTGTATACCGTGTCGGAAAGTGGCTTTCCAACAAGTGAGGAAGCCGGCTGGCGGACCGTAGCGGCCCCGCCAGCCGGCGTTCTCAGACTGCTGTTACAGTGCTGTTCCCGTGGTGAATGTCCACGAACGGCTGGGCAACGGGTTGCCTGCCAGATCGCGGATCCGGGTGGTGCCACCGGTGATGATGACCCTGTACTGCGTGCTGGCGAGAAGCGTCGCACTGGGGTTGATTGTCAGCACCCTGGTTGTGGCGTTGTACG
>NZ_CAKKMM010001010.1:0-1868 GCF_918698205.1 Microbacterium sp. Bi128
GCGCCCGAACCCGCGAAGGCATGCAGGTCGAGGGAGAAGGGCGAACAGGCCATGACGCCTAAGAACGAACGCAAGAACCAAACCGAAAGTCATGTCACCCAGAAGTCGTGCCTGCATGAACTCGTGTCAGCAGAAACAGGCACGGAGGGAGTCGTCCACCAGCAACGGCATCACGTGGACACGAGTGTGGACACTGTAAACACCCTTTGGCCGGACAAACGGCCACCAGCTTCTCCCCCAGACCCCAGGAAACAGCGAATCAAGGCCAAGCATCTGGAAAGAATCTCGTGGAGGTCATGTCATCACCACAACCCCAACGCATGAATAGGTGCAAGACCAACCACGTCCTCCAGGACCAGTCAGAAAGGAGCAACGGATGACCCGTCATCCCAGCAGGCGGAGGACCCACCAGCCAGGACCCTGAACCCGCCACCCACACAACCGAACAGGCCACCGCGGCGGCCAGGCACCAGCCGCGACACGCGTCAGAGGGACCCACCCAGGGTCAATGTCAACACGTTAAAGCAAAAACCCCTCTGACGAGGGGATATGCTGTGCCCGAGGTGGGACTCGAACTGCATTCCAGCCCTTGCAAACACTGGGAACCCCCGACAACATGCGGGATTCCAGCGAGTCTGAGGGCTGTACGACGGAGTCCGAGACGGAAAGTGTGGACAATGTCCACACTCCCCTAATTCATTTCAGGACACTTCGAACGGTAGTTGCCAGGCGTTCGGCAGTGTCCGCACCAACGGACCTTGGCGTCCTTTGCTGCTGGCACTTCCGTACTCTGATCGGCGGCCGGGTTCGACTGTGTTGTACTTGGCTGCAGGTCGTCGAAGTAGCCCGGCACAGCCAAAGCATCTGCTGCACGTTTCAGCTCCGCCAGCTCTCCGGCGGTCAAGACCTGGTCTGCGAACGCCGCTTCGCGCATCATCTCCAGAAACCGGTCGTTGAGCCCGCGAACTTGTTCTGCGCCCATGCCACCCCTGGCTTCGTCGCCGATAATCTTGCCGTCTTCCAGTACGACAGCCAGCAGCTCCAGGTACTCGGCAGCCGCCGCGTCGCTTACATCTCCTGTGCTGATGGGTAGTCGGGACGTAAGTGACGACATCGATCCCTCTGTGCCTTTCCTCAGGGCAACTGCACGGGTTACCGGACTGACGGCTCCCGATCGGTCCGGGTCGAATAGGCCATGGGCCGGGTCGTGTCCGAATTCAATGGCCGACTGGTAGCGATCAAGCATCAAGGGAAGCAAGGCAGCGTCGCCCTGACGTTCCGAGCGCAGCGTGGGCGTCCACAAGCGATATCCCGGCGTGCTGGGCGACCTCTTCGGCTAGGAAAAACCACCACGCCTACTGCACCGACTGTGAGGGCTTAGCAGTCCCCCACGTCCACGGTCCGGGACTTTGGAATGCCCGTTCAAGACAGTGTGACCCGCCCGTCAGCGGGCGGCAACCGCCCTGGGGTTGGGACTACGCGGCGCCAGGTTCCGTACCGACCGACGTTCTCCCTACCTTTGGCCTCTCGGCTTCATCACGGTCCGGTGGTGAAGGTCCAACGAGTGGTCTGGAGGGGGTTGCCGGCGGCGTCGCGGATGCCGCCGTACGTGCTGCTGGTCAGCGTGACGGTGTACTTGGTGTTTGCCGTCAGGGTCCCCCTCGGGTTCAGTGTGGCTACCCGGGTGGCGGCGTTGTAAGAGTACAACTCCACAGGAACCATTGCGCCGGTCGTGGCGTTCGTCAACATGAAGTAGTTTCCGCTGGTGCTGGTGACGGGTTCGCTGAAGGTTGCCGTGATATTCGTCTCCCGGCTTACCGCGGTGGCATGCACGGCGGGGTTGCGGGAAATCACGGTGGGAACAGGAC
>NZ_CAKKMM010001011.1:0-1867 GCF_918698205.1 Microbacterium sp. Bi128
GGACACCTCAGGTGGCGAGCTGTACGAGTTCGAGAACAAGGTCACCGGTGGCCGCGTTCCGCGCGAGTACATCCCGTCGGTCGACGCCGGCATCCAGGATGCGCTTAACGACGGCGTCCTGGCCGGTTACCCGGTTGTCGGCATCAAGGCGACGCTGATTGACGGCGCTTACCACGATGTTGACTCCTCGGAAATGGCGTTCAAGATCGCCGGCCGTATGGCTTTCAAGGAAGCCGCACGCAAGGCGAACCCTGTCCTGCTCGAACCGCTGATGGATGTCGAGGTCCGCACCCCTGAGGAATACATGGGTGAAGTTATCGGTGACCTCAACTCCCGCCGTGGCCAGATGCAGTCCATGGAAGATGCCCAGGGCGTCAAGGTTATTCGCGCACACGTCCCGCTGTCCGGCATGTTCGGCTACATCGGTGACCTGCGCTCGAAGACCCAGGGCCGCGCTGTGTACTCCATGACGTTCAACAGCTACGCCGAGGTCCCGAAGGCAGTCGCCGACGAGATCATCCAGAAGAACCGCGGCGAGTAGTCTTCAAGACGCCTCGCAGCAACAAGAAACTCGGGTGCGTCTCCGCCAGCGGAGACACATCTGGTGCAAGTGGCCGGACTCCGGTCAGCTGTAGTCCGGCCAGGCCGGAGTTCGGCCGCCTGCACGAACAGGCTCTAGGCACTAGCATTAGTACCTGAATCTGCAATTTCATCAATCCAAAGCCCCCCAAGTAGACTTACTGGAGTTTCTGCCGCGACAAGCGCGGCCGAAGGGTAAGTCAATTTGAAAACGTTCTAGGAGGAACCTGTGGCAAAGGCAAAGTTCGAGCGGACTAAGCCGCACGTTAACATCGGTACCATTGGTCACGTTGACCACGGTAAGACGACGCTGACGGCCGCCATTTCCAAGGTGCTGTACGACAAGTACCCGACTCTCAACGAGAAGCGTGACTTCGCGTCGATTGACTCTGCTCCCGAAGAGCGTCAGCGCGGCATTACCATCAACATCTCCCACGTTGAGTACCAGACCGAGAAGCGCCACTACGCACACGTAGACGCTCCGGGTCACGCTGACTACATCAAGAACATGATCACCGGCGCTGCTCAGATGGACGGTGCAATCCTCGTGGTTGCCGCCACTGACGGCCCGATGGCTCAGACCCGCGAGCACGTTCTGCTCGCCCGCCAGGTTGGCGTTCCCTACCTGCTGGTCGCGCTGAACAAGGCTGACATGGTTGACGACGAAGAGCTCCTCGACCTCGTTGAAATGGAAGTTCGCGAGCTGCTCAGCTCGCAGGGCTTCGATGGCGACGAGGCTCCGGTTGTTCGCGTTTCCGGCCTGAAGGCCCTCGAAGGCGACCCCGTCTGGGTCAAGTCCGTTGAGGACCTCATGGCTGCTGTCGACGAGTCCGTTCCGGACCCCGTACGTGACCGTGACAAGCCCTTCCTGATGCCGATCGAAGATGTCTTCACGATCACCGGCCGTGGCACCGTTGTTACGGGCCGCGCCGAGCGTGGAACCCTCGCCATCAACTCCGAGGTCGAGATCGTCGGCATCCGCCCGGTCCAGAAGACCACGGTTACCGGTATCGAGATGTTCCACAAGCAGCTCGACGAAGCATGGGCCGGCGAGAACTGTGGCCTCCTGCTCCGCGGTCTGAAGCGCGACGATGTCGAGCGTGGCCAGGTTGTCGTCAAGCCGGGTTCCATCACCCCGCACACCGACTTCGAGGCTAACGTCTACATCCTCTCCAAGGACGAAGGCGGACGTCACAACCCGTTCTACTCCAACTACCGCCCGCAGTTCTACTTCCGCACCACGGACGTAACCGGCGTTATCACCCTGCCGGAAGGCACGGAAATGGTT
>NZ_CAKKMM010001012.1:0-1867 GCF_918698205.1 Microbacterium sp. Bi128
GTTAAGAGCGATGCGCCGCTGGGCGGTGCCGGAGCACTCAGCCGAAGTGGAGCACCAAGCCGTCCCGACGCCGTGCGCCCCGCCGCGGGTCCCCGGCTGTGGGCCCTCCCCCAGGTCCGCCACTGGTTAGTGCTGGGCGTCCTGCTGTCGGCCGCCGTCGTGGCATTGGGCCTGGCGGCGCAGCTGACACCCGGCTTCAGTGCCGCCGAGCTCGGGGTCGATCAGGACCTGAGCCAGCACCACGCCGCCGCCCTGACCGCCGTCGCGATGGCGCTGAATGTTGTGTTTGGCCCGGTGGCGGGCCTCGCGCTGATCGGCGCCGCGGCGCTGTACATCTGGCTGTTTCGCGGCGGCCTGGCCAAGGCGATTGCCTTCGGCCTCGTGGCATCATCCGGCTGGGTGGCAAGTGAATTCTTCAAGCTCCTCGTGGCCCGCCAGCGGCCCAGCCCTGCCCTGCTGTTCGATCCCCTGGCTCCGGAAACGGGTTCCAACAGCTTCCCGAGCGGCCACGTGTCCTTTGCGGTGGCACTGGGATTCGCAGTGTACTTCCTGGCCCGTGGAACCCGCTGGGCCAAGGTCACGGCCCTCGCGGCGGCCGTGATGGCCCTCGTCGTAGCCTGGTCACGGCTGTACATCGGCGTTCACTACCCCACTGATGTCGCGGCGTCGTTCCTGGCCTCGAGCGCGGCCGTGGTCCTGCTCGCGGGACTGTGGAACCTTCTCGCGCCGCGGATAGCGGAGCGGATTCGGGCCCGTTCGGGCAGCCGGCCGCTGGGCAGTGAGGAGAAATGAGAATGCCCGCCATGGACGTTTTTGCCGCCCTTCCGGCCGTCCACGCCGCCGGAACACTGTCCCTGCTGGACCCGGCAAGCCTGCTCGCCGGGTTGGGCCCGGCCGCCCTGGGTGTGATCGCGGTGATGGTCTTCATCGAGTCGGGCGTGCTCTTTCCCTTCCTGCCCGGCGACTCCCTGTTGTTCACAGCAGGACTTCTGCACCAGCAGCTGCAACTGACGTTGCCTGTGCTGATCGGCGTCGTCACCGCGGCCGCGGTCGCCGGGGACCAGGTCGGTTACATGCTCGGACGGAAATTTGGCCGGCGATGGTTCAAGGACGACGCCCGGATCCTGAAGACAGCGCACCTGACCACCACGGAGGACTTCTTCCGCCGCCACGGCGGGGCCGCCGTCGTGCTGGCCCGCTTCGTCCCCATGGTCCGGACGTTTGCTCCGCTGACCGCCGGGACCGCGCGCTATGACTACAAATCCTTCACCCTGTGGAATATCACCGGCGCCGTCGCGTGGGCAGCCTCCGTGACGATGCTTGGCACCTGGCTGGGGCACTTTGACATCATCGCCAGGAACATCGACGCCATCGTCGTGGCCATGGTGCTCGTCTCCGTCGTGCCGGGGGTGGTGCAGCTCCTCAAACGCCGCCGGAACTCCCGCGGCGCAGCCGCAGCCGCAGACAAAGCCGCCGGCGACACGGCAGAAGAACCCGGGGCCGGACTGCGGACTGAGGAAATGGCCGCGGAAGAATAGCTGACATGACCTCCGCTGACCTTCCGTCCCTGCTGCTCGTCGAGGACGACGCCGTCCTGGGACCGCTCATCGCCGAGCTCCTGGACCCGGACTACCGGGTCCAGTTGGTCACCAACGGCCGCGACGGCCTCCACCAGGGGCTGACCGGGAGCTGGGACGTCATGGTGGTGGACCGCGGGCTGCCCGCCATGGACGGCATCGCCCTCATTACGGCTTTGCGGTCGAAAGGCATTGCCACGCCCATCCTGATCCTGACCGCGCTGGGCGATGCCGACGAAAAAGTCAGGGGCCTGGACGCTGGAGCCAACGATTACGTGACCAAGCCGTTC
>NZ_CAKKMM010001013.1:0-1866 GCF_918698205.1 Microbacterium sp. Bi128
CTTGGGACGTGGAAGCGGCTGACCGAGCCAGTGGCCAACAGCATTGCCAATGCGCTCTCGGCCGCCATGACCGAGCAGATGCCCGAGGAAATGAAGTCCATGATGGGCGGCGCCTCCTCGATGATCCAGAACATGGGCGGGGCGATCTTCGGCATGCAGCTCGGCCAGGCGATCGGCGCGCTCTCGGCCGAAGTGGTCAGCTCGACGGACATTGGCGTGCCTCTCGCAGACCTTGAAATGGCGCTCCTGCCGGCCAACGTGGCGAAATTCGGTGAGGGCCTCAGCCTGCCGGAGAACGACATCCGCCTGTTCCTGGCCGTGCGCGAGGCGGCACACGCCCGTCTCTTCGTCCAGGTCCCCTGGCTGCGCGGGCACCTGCTCGGCGCGATCGAGGCCTACGCCCGCGGCATCCACATCGACACGTCCAAGATCGAAGAACTGGCACGCGAGATCGATCCCAGCAACCCCGAGGGCATCCAGGAGGCGCTCTCGCAGGGAGTCTTCATGCCGCAGCGCACTCCCGCCCAGGAGCAGGCCCTCGAAAAGCTGGAGACCGCGCTGGCCCTGGTGGAAGGCTGGGTGGACGAACTCACCTGGGGTGCAACCGAGAAGATGTTGCCGTCCGCCGCCGCACTGCGCGAAACCGTCCGGCGGCGCCGGGCCACCGGGGGTCCCGCGGAGCACGCGTTCTCCTCCCTCGTGGGACTCGAACTGCGGCCGCGCCGGCTCCGCGAGGCCGCCACGCTGTGGGCCTTGCTCAAGGAAGAGCGTGGGGTCGACGGCCGCGACGCCGTTTGGCAGCATCCCGACCTGCTTCCCACGGCAGAGGACCTGGAAGATCCGCAAGGCTTCAGCGAACGCCGTAAACTCGCCGAAGCCAGCGACAGCGAAGTGGACGACGCCCTGCAGAAACTGCTTAGCGGAGGGTTCGACGAGCCGGCCGGCGCCGACGCCACGGACACCGAGGGCACGGCGGATTCAGAAGGCACCGCGGATTCAGAAGGCACCGCGGATTCAGAAGGCACGGCGGATTCAGAGGGCACGGACGAACCGGCGGCCAAGGACGACGACCGTCAGGACGGCGGACCGGACGACGGCGGCACGCCCAAGGCCTAGCCGAACGCTAGTAGGCCCCGGCCGGGATTTCGGTTCCGTCCGGGGCTTCGTCGTATCCGCCGTCGGGTGCCAGGCCGCGTGATGTCGCAAACGAGACCCCTTCCAGGAAGGCCTTGGCACGCTCAGTCTCCGGGTACGCCGTCAGCAACCGCCAGAAGGCGGCATCGTGGCCGGCCACCAGGAGGTGGGCCAGTTCGTGAAGCAGCACGTAGTCGATCACCCACTGCGGCATGGGCTGCAGCTTCGCCGAGAGCCGGATGGTCCCTTCGGACGGCGTCGCGGAACCCCAGCGCGAATTCTGGTTGGTGACCCAGCGGACCGAGGAGGGCACCGCTCTGCCGCCCAGGTACTTCGCCGACAGATCCGCGGCGTGGGCGGCAAGGTCGGCATCGCTGCGGGGGCGGCGCCGGCCGGAACCCCGCGCCGCCCGGTCCCCCTGGCGCCGGAGTTTCTCCAGCATGCGATGGACCCACTCCCGTTCCTGCGCCCTGCTGAAGGACGCGGGGATGGCGACGACGGCGGTGCCGTCCTCCCAGAACGCGGCGACCGTGCGGCGTCGGCGCGCAGAGCGGCGGACCACTACCGGGGCGCCGTCGGCGGTGGTCAGCGGTGTGGCCGCCGGAACTGAACCGGACATCACTGAACTGGGCATCACTGAACCGTGCTTTCGGCCAGGACTGTCAGAACGGCCTCGCCGTACTTCTCCAGTTTGGATGGACCCACACCGGCGAGTTTGGCCAACTGCTCCAG
>NZ_CAKKMM010001014.1:0-1866 GCF_918698205.1 Microbacterium sp. Bi128
CCTCTACTGAGGAGCGGTCGAGGTAGACCCGAAGGGTGACGTAGCCCTTCTTGTCCAGGGTGACGGGGGCGTCCTCTATGGAAGCGAAGGACGGGTGGAACGCGGTGTTGCCGGAGTTAGTGCGGTCAACGAAGAGCTTCCCGGTCGTGGCGTCGTAGCCGATGACGGTGGATGCGGCTCCATCGCCCAGCACGGTGATGCCGGATTTCTTGGCCGTGCCCGGCGCGAAGGTGATGTCGACTCGTTGGACCTGGCCCGATGCTGAAGCCGGCAACTGGTGTGTCCCGGCGGGAATCGGTCCGCCCTTCTTATCCTGATAGGAGACTTTCCCGCCCAACTGTTCCACTTGCTTGACAGCGCTTTGGGTGAGGCGAGGGCCGTCAGAAGTCGTGGTCAGGTTGACTTCGCGGGGAAGTGCCATGGCGCTGCGCCAGGGGCTGGTGGGGATGTCATTGGCGTAGTCCCAGTTGTTCATCCAGCCGAGCATGACCCGCTTGTTATCGGGCATGTTGCCGAAGGACACGGAGGCGTAGTAGTCGCGTCCGTAGTCCAGCCAGTCATAGGTCTCCAGGGCCGACTGTGCCGGTTTCGAGGAGAGCATGAAGTCGTCCGCGAGAATGTGGCCCCAACCGAATCGGTTATTGTCGACCACTTTGATATGTGCTTGTTGGCCAACGAATTCTTTGACATTCCATGATGCCCAGTCGGGCTTTTCACTGTCGTTTCCGGTGGCCGTGCGGACCACTTGTCCGTTGACCACGAGGTTTACCGATTCCTCGTCAGACCGGGGAACGGCCGGGCCGTCAGTCAGCATGACGTGGTCAAGGGTCAGGTGTCCCCACCCGCCGGTGGCCTGGTCAACTACACGCAACTGTGCATTCTGTCCCGCGAACTCGGCGACATCCCAGCCTTTCCAGTTCAGGATTCCGGAATTGTCTCCTGCGAGGGAGCGGACCACCTTGCCGTTGACGATCAACTGGGCGGCCAGGATCTGTCCGGAGTCCGCGGAGCGGTTGCCGCCGCCGACCAGCATGCTCATGAAATTCTTGGTGATGGGGAATTCCGGTGATGTCAGGGTGCCCTGCCGGTCATCGCCCGGTGCGGTGCCGGTCTCGAAGGTGTTGATCCGTTTGGCCCCGAGGTAGAAGTCCCCGCCGCTGGTGGAGGGCTGGAAGTTGGGGGTGAGGTCGCCGGTCCCGGTCCAGCCGGTGTCGGCCAGCGATGTCCCGGCGGGAACCTCGAAGCCGTCAAACTTGAGCTCCCCTTCGGGCGGGGTGTTGTCCAGCTTGTCGGAGACGCGGGGGTGCTTGCCACCGCCCACGAGGAAGTTCAGGTAGTCGTCGGTCACGGTGAAGTTAGGTGACTGCATGGACCCGAGCGGCCAGTCGCCGTCGTTGAAGGAGTTGATCAGGCCACTGCCGTCAAAGCCGGTCACGGGGCTCTGGCCGGGAAGGGCTCCGTTTGCCGGAGTGCTGCCGAATGGGCCGTTCTTCCAGTTTCCTGGCTCGTTGTAGACGGTCCAGCCGTTGTAGGTTCCGTCGTTGAATCCGGCCAGGACCGTCCCGGGAGGGGGCGTGGCCACGGGTTTGGTGGTTTCGGAGGTGAAGGTGGTGCCGTCGAAGTTGCCCACGAAGTACTGGCCAGCGGAGCCGCCGGCCACGCCTCCGGGGTTGATGTTGACGACCATGACCCATTTAACGTTCTTCGGGTCGCCGTCCACGGCGAGGGGAAACAGGTCGGGGCATTCCCACTGCCCGCCGGTGGCATTGGCTGGTCCGAATTCACTCAGGGCGGTCCAGTCCTTGAGATTGGCGGACTTGTAGAGGACGACCTTGTGATCCTGGGCTTCGACCGCGGTCATGAGCC
>NZ_CAKKMM010001015.1:0-1862 GCF_918698205.1 Microbacterium sp. Bi128
GGCGGAGTCGGCGGT
This sequence comes from Microbacterium sp. Bi128, assembly GCF_918698205.1. Taxonomy (NCBI): domain Bacteria; kingdom Bacillati; phylum Actinomycetota; class Actinomycetes; order Micrococcales; family Microbacteriaceae; genus Microbacterium; species Microbacterium sp. Bi128. Next base: position 16 of record NZ_CAKKMM010001015.1, read on the forward strand.
CTTGGAGACGATGACGGGGAAGTCGAGGTGCTGGTAGTTGGACAGCAGCTCGGCGGGATCCTTGACGTCTGCCTTGGTGACGAGCAGCAGCGGCTCAATGCCGGCGTCGTATGCGGCCACCAGCGCGCGGTCGATGAAACCGGTCCGCGGCTCGGGGTTGGCGGCGGCGACCACCACCACCAGCTGGTCGGCGTTGGCCACGACGGCACGTTCGATCGGGTCCGTGTCGTCGGCGCTGCGGCGCAGCAGCGTCTTGCGGTCCTGGATCTTGACCAGCCGCGCCAGGGTGTCGGGCTCGCCGGTGACATCCCCGACCAGGGAGACGAAGTCGCCGGCAACCACCGGGTTGCGGCGCAGTTCCCGGGCCCGGGCAGCGATGATCTTGCGTTCGTCCGCGGTCCCCTCGCCGACGACGGCGGTGTAGCGGCCGCGGTCAACGGTGATGATGCGTCCGGTGACGGCATCGTCGTAGCTGGGCCGGTCCTTGGTGCGGGGCCGTGTGCCCTTCTTGTTCGGCCGGATCCGGACGTCGGACTCGTCCCAGGAATCAGTGCTGCGTGCCACCGGCGGTGTCCTCATCTGGGGCGGGTCCCTGGGCCAGCATCGCTTCCCAGAGTTGCGGGAAATCGGGCATGGTCTTGGCCGTGGTTGCGATGTCCTCGACTTCCACGCCGGCTACGGCAAGGCCGAGGATGGCGCCGGCGGTTGCCATGCGGTGGTCCGCGTAGCTGTGCACGACGCCGCCGTGCAGCGCGGCCGGGCGGATGATGAGGCCGTCGGGGGTTTCTTCGGCGTCCCCGCCGAGGCGGTTGATTTCGGCGACGAGGGCGGCGAGCCGGTCCGTTTCATGGCCGCGGAGGTGGGCGATGCCGCCCAGCCGTGAGGGGCCGGTGGCGAGGGCGCACAGCGCGGCTACGGTGGGGGCGAGTTCGCTGGTTTCGTCGAAGTCGCCGCCCTTGATCTCCGGGCCCCCGCTGACGGTCAGGGTGCCGCCGTCAACCGTCACCGTGGCGCCCATAGCGGTCAGGATTCCGCGCCAGAGATCACCCACCTGGGTGGTTTCCGCAGGCCAGTTCGGGATCCGCACGGTGCCGCCGGTGGCCAGGGCCGCCGCGAGGAAGGGTCCGGCGTTCGAGAGGTCCTGCTCGATCCGGACGTCGAAGGCGCGGATCGGGCCGGGGGAGACAACCCAGTGGTTCGGCACCGAGTCGTCGACCGCCACGCCCACGCCGCGCAGCACGGCCACGGTCATGTTGATGTGGTCCAGGCTCGGCACGGGCTTCCCGCAGGGCGGAGACGAACTGGGACGAAGCGCTGGCATCAATGACCAGGTGGCCGCCGCGCACCTCGCCCGAGCCATGCACCGTGAACGGCAACGACGACGCCGGACCGCCGTCGGGTGCGGTCACTGCCACACCCAGGCCGGCGAGGGCCTCGATAATGGTGCCCATGGGGCGTTTGCGGGCGTGCGGGTCGCCGTCGAAACGGGACTCACCGCGGCGCAGCGCGGCCACCGGCGGCACAAAGCGCATGACCGTGCCGGCCAGGCCGCAGTTGATCGCCGTGTCCGCCGCCGCGGTGTCCATTCTGATCGGGACGATTTCCAGGTCAGGGCCGAAGGCGCCGTCGCCGGGCACTTCCGTGACGGTGGCCCCCAACTGCCGCAGGGCCTCAATCATCAGCGAGGATTCCCGGGAGTGCAGGGGAGCCCGCAGCCGGGAAGGTCCGTCCGCGAGGGCGGCGAGCACGAGGTACCGGTTGGTCAGGGACTTGGATCCGGGAACGGTGACAGTGGCATCGACCGGCCGGGCGGCGAAGGGGGCGGGCCAGTGCGGACCGGCGTCGGC
>NZ_CAKKMM010001016.1:0-1861 GCF_918698205.1 Microbacterium sp. Bi128
ACGCCTGATTCGCCGCCTGCTTCACCGACCAGGAAGGACCACAATGGCCCTCACCATTTCAGCCCGCCGCCCCGTTGACCGCGCGGAGGAGATCCTCACACCCGAGGCGCTGGCCTTCATTGAGCAATTGCACCAGCGTTTCGCCGCCACCCGCGCGGATTTGCTCAAGGCCCGCGCGGTCAAACGCGACGAGGTGGCCCGCACCGGCCGGCTCGATTTCCTGCCGGAAACCCGTGATATCCGTGAAGGCGACTGGACGGTGGCCCCGGCCCCGACAGCCCTGCAGGACCGCCGGGTGGAAATGACGGGTCCGGCCGCACCAGCCAAGATGGCCATTAATGCCCTGAACTCCGGGGCCAAGGTCTGGCTCGCGGACCTCGAGGACGCCAGCACTCCCACCTGGTCCAACGTGGTCGAATCAATCCTGAACCTCCGCGACGCCGCGGCGGGAACCCTGGCCTACACGTCCCCCGAGGGCAAGGAATATACGCTCCGGACCGATGCCCCGCTGGCCGTCGTTGTCGCCCGCCCGCGCGGCTGGCACATGGCAGAGCGCCACCTGCTGATCGACGGCGAACACACCGTGGGCGCCCTGGTGGACTTCGGCCTGCACTTCTTCCACACCGCCAGGCAGCTGCTGAAGAACGGCCATGGCCCGTACTATTACCTGCCCAAGATGGAGAGCCACCTCGAGGCCCGGCTGTGGAACGAGGTCTTCGTCTTCGCCCAGGACTACCTCGGCATTCCGCAAGGCACCATCCGCGCGACCGTCCTGATCGAGACCATCCCCGCAGCGTTCGAAATGGACGAGATCCTCTACGAACTCCGCGACCACGCCTCCGGCCTGAACGCCGGCCGCTGGGACTACCTGTTCAGCATCATCAAGTACTTCCGTGACGCCGGCTCGCGCTTTGTGCTGCCGGACCGCGCCACCGTGGCTATGACTGCGCCGTTTATGCGTGCCTACACCGAACTGCTGGTCAAGACCTGCCACCACCGCGGCGCCTTCGCCATGGGCGGCATGGCGGCCGTCATTCCCAACCGCCGCGAACCCGAGGTGACAGCCCAGGCGTTCGAGAAAGTGCGCGCGGACAAGACCCGTGAGGCGAACGACGGCTTTGACGGTTCCTGGGTGGCCCACCCGGACCTGGTGCCGGTCTGCCGGGACGTCTTCGACGCCGTCCTGGGCGAGCGGCCGAACCAGCTGGACAGGCAGCGCCCGGAAGTCTCGGTCACCGCGGACCAGCTCCTGGACGTCGCCTCCGCCCGTGGCACGGTCACCGAGGCAGGCATGCGCCTGAACCTCTACGTTGCCGTCGCCTACACAGCGGTGTGGATTTCGGGCAACGGCGCGGTCGCCATCCACAACCTGATGGAGGACGCGGCGACGGCGGAAATCTCCCGCTCGCAGCTGTGGCAGTGGATCTTCGCCCGGGCCATCACTGACCACGGCGACGTGATCACCCGGGAGTGGGTGGAGGACATGCTGGACGAGGAATTCGCCAAGCTGGAGCGCTTCGAAGGAGACCGTTTCGCCGACGCGCGGGACATCTTCGAGGAAGTCACCCTCAGCAGCGAGTTCCCGGCCTTCCTGACGCTGCCGGCCTACGACCGCTTCCTGCATGAAGCGCGCGACGGCGCCGACGTCGCCAGCGGGGACCCCGCACTGGTTCCGGCGTAGGACTCCGGGTCCCGGGCAACCGGGTCCGCACAGATTTCCGTTGGCTGGGCTGCCGGGCCCTTCGCAACAGGCACCCCGAAATCCGGGTGGCAGTCCAGCAACGGAAAATCCCCCCGTACTCGACAACGGCGTCGGTACGACAGGTAAGGCCCATGTTCCCCGCGAACATGGGCCTTATCT
>NZ_CAKKMM010001017.1:0-1859 GCF_918698205.1 Microbacterium sp. Bi128
GCGCCGAACGGGGCGTGGGTTTCGACGTGCTGGCGGACAGCCTCCATGGCGGCTGCCGGAGCCTGACCCGGGGCCAGGCGCAGGCTGAACTTGGCCCGGGCCCGCGGCAGCAGGGTGTTGGAAGCTACGTCCACGGCCGGGGCGTCAAAGCCGATGATGGACAGGGCGGGCTTGGTCCACATGCGTGAGGCAATGCTGCCGGTCCCGGCGAGCTTCACGCCGTCGATCACGGAGGCGTCGGCGCGGTACTCCTCCTCGGTGAGGTCGACAACCACGTCATCGCGGCTCACCAGGCCCTTGATCGCAACGCTGCCCTCGTCGTCGTGGAGGGTCGCGATCAGGCGGGACAGCAGGGTCGGGGCGTCGAGCACGGGGCCGCCGAACATGCCCGAATGCACGGCGTGGTCCAGGACCTTGACCTCGATGGTGCCGTCCACCAGGCCGCGCAGGCTGGTGGTGAGCGCTGGAATGCCGACCTTCCAGTTGCTGGAGTCGGCCACGACGATCACGTCCGCGCGGAGCAGCTCGCGGTGGGTTTCCAGGAACTGCCGGAACGTTGGCGAGCCGGCTTCCTCTTCGCCCTCGAAGAAGAACGTCACGCCCAGGCCCAGTTCGTCACCGAGCACCCGCGTGACCGCAGAGTAGGCGGCGATGTGCGCCAGGATGCCGGCCTTGTCATCGGCGGCACCGCGGCCGAAGAGCCTGCCGTCGCGCTCGACGGCGGTAAAGGGGTCGGTTTCCCAGAGTGCCAGATCGCCAGTGGGCTGGACGTCGTGGTGGGCGTACAGCAGGACTGTCGGCTTGCCCTCCGCGGCCGGGCGGCGGGCGACGACGGCGGGCCCGCCGGGCGTCCCGTCTTCCTTGTCGCAGCGGAGGATCCGGACGTCGTCGAAGCCGCTGGCCCGCACGAGGCTGGCGACGGCGTCGGCGCTGCGGTTCAACGGGGCAGGATCAAAGCTCGGCCAGGCGATGCCCGGTATGGCGACAAGGTCCGTCAGCTGGCCGATCGTCTCGTCGAACGATTCGGCAACGGCCTGGCGGAGGGCCTCGGCATCGATGGTGCCCTCGTGGTCCATGGTGGTCTGCGGGTTCCCCGCGGTAGATGAAGTCATGGCCAAAACACTACCCGTGCTCTGAATCACTACAAACAGCGTCACGCCCGGGCCTGCGCCGTGTGGGCTGGGTCTCGGGCCTGTGTCTGCGGGGTATTCTTTAGGGGTGTTTGGACGTAAAAAGGAAGCGCCATCGGCGCAGGACGTAGTTGACCAGCAGGCATCCGAGGCAGCAGCCCGTAGCGCCGTGACCGGCAAGGGCGCACCCACGCCCAAGCGCAGCGCCCAGGAGGCGGCCCGCAAGCGGCCCCTAGTGCCGGAGGACCGCAAGGCTTCCAAGGCGGCCGAGCGCGCCGCCGTCACGGAGCAGCGGCTCAAGATGCGGCAGGCCATGGACACCGGTGACGAGAAGTTCCTGCCGCTGCGGGACAAGGGTCCGCAGAAGCGGTTCGCCCGTGATTTCGTCGATGCCCGCTTCAGCCTTGGCGAGTTCCTCATGTTCGGCGCCCTGCTGTTTGTCATCATCTCCTTGCTCGTGCCGGCCTCCAGCGCACAGATGGTCTACGTCCTGGGCGCCTTCTGGGTCATGTTCCTCGCGGTCTTCGTGGACGTCTTCATCCTCTCCCGCAAGCTCAAGAAACGGCTCGGCGAAAAGTTCGGCGACGTCGAACGCGGCACGGTCTGGTACGGCTCCATGCGCTCCCTGCAGTTCCGCCGCCTGCGCCTGCCCAAGCCCCAGGTCCGGCGCGGCGAGTTCCCCGCCTGACCTTCCCGTCCACGATTCTTCAACCAAGAAGCCCCCGGCAG
>NZ_CAKKMM010001018.1:0-1858 GCF_918698205.1 Microbacterium sp. Bi128
GGCGGCCTGCAAGGACGCGGGAATCGAAATCGCGTCGGTGCTGCCCGTGCTGCGCTGGTCCGGCCCGGACGAGGACGCACGCGAGGCGGCCGTCCGCTACTGGAAACGCGCCATCCAGATCACCGTGGACCTGGGCGTTGGCACCATGAACACCGAATTCAGCGGCCGGCCGGAGAAGGCCGAAGAATCCGAGCGGGCCTTCTACCGCTCCATGGAGGAGCTGCTCCCCATCATCGAGCGGGAGGGGATCGACCTGCTGATCGATCCGCACCCGGACGACTTCGTCGAGGAGGGCCTGGCCGCGATCCGCGTGATCCGCGGGCTGAACTCGAAGAATGTTGGCCTGGTCTACGTGGCCTCGCACAGCTTCCACATGAAGAACGCACCGCTGGAGATCATGCGGGCCGCGGGCGACAAGCTGCGCCTGGTCCACGTCGCCGACACGATGGACCACCACGCCTCACACGGGCTGCGCTACATCACCAACCCGCCCGGCAACCCCGTCCGCGTGCACCAGCACCTGAAAATCGGCGACGGCGACGTCAACTGGGACGAGTTCTTCGGCGGCCTGCAGGAGATCGGCTTCCTGGACCGTGAAGATACGGTGATGGTCTCCAGCGTCTTCGCCGAGGACGACCACGCCGCGGACGTCTCCCGGTACCAGCTGGAGACCATGAAACAGCGCGTCGCGAAGGCGAGCCTATGACGGCGCCCGTCGCCGAGGTGGCACGGCCCGTCAACCACAAACGGGCCCTCCGGACCGCGACGATCGTCTCCACTTTCGGCGGACTGCTCTTCGGCTACGACACCGGCGTGATCAACGGCGCTTTGCCGTACATGCAGGTGGACCTGGGCCTCACGCCACTGACCGAAGGGCTCGTGACCTCCTCGCTGCTGTTCGGGGCGGCCTTTGGCGCCCTCTTCGGCGGGCGCCTGGCGGACCGCCACGGCCGGCGCAAAATGATCATGGTGCTGGCCGTGGTGTTCCTCGCCGGCACCCTTGCGTGTACCTTCGCGCCGAACACGGAGGTGATGATCCTGGCACGCCTGATCCTCGGCCTGGCCGTGGGCGGGGCCTCGGTGACGGTGCCGGTGTACCTGGCTGAGGTCTCACCGAGTACCCGTCGCGGACGAATTGTCACCCAAAACGAGCTGATGATCGTCACGGGCCAGCTGCTGGCCTTCATGTTCAACGCCTACCTCGGCAACAGCTTCGGCGAGGCCGGCGGGATCTGGCGCTGGATGCTGGTCATCGCAACCCTGCCGGCGATCGCGCTCTGGGTCGGCATGAACTTCATGCCCGAAAGCCCGCGCTGGCTGGCATCGATGGGCAGCTTCGGCGAAACCCTCAGTGTGCTGCAGCGGATCCGCTCCCAGTCCGAGGCCAGGGCTGAATTTGAAGAAGTCAAGGCCATGGCCGTTGAGGACTACAAGGCCAAGATGGGCTCCTGGAAGGACCTCAGTGTTCCGTGGCTCCGGCACATCTTCATGGTGGGGATCGGGCTCGCGGTCATCCAGCAGATCACGGGCGTCAACTCGATCATGTACTACGGCACGCAGATCCTCGCCGAGTCCGGATTCGGCCGCGAAGCGGCCCTCACCGCCAACATCGCCAACGGCGTCATCTCCGTTCTCGCCACGTTTCTGGGCATCTGGCTGCTGGGCAAAGTGGGACGGCGGAGGATGCTCATCACTGGCCAGCTCGGCACCACGACGGCGCTGTTCCTGATCGGCGTCTTCTCTCTCATCCTCCCCGAGGGCCCCGCCCGGGGCTTCGTCATCCTGGCCCTGACCGTGACATTCCTGGCCTTCCAGCAAGGTGCAATCTCACCGGTCACCTGGCTGATGCTCTCAGAGA
>NZ_CAKKMM010001019.1:0-1857 GCF_918698205.1 Microbacterium sp. Bi128
GCGGGCCAGGACAAACCGCGCCGCGTGATCGGCATCGACGCGTCGGCAACCCTGGCGAAGACCCGTGACCAGGTGGAACGCATCGCCCGGAACACCGCCGAGCTGATCGGCCTGGGCAGGGAACTCCGGGACGAGGAAATCAACGTCATGGAGGGCTGGGCCGGGGACCTCTATGGGATTCCCGTCGACTCCACCCTGGAGGCCATCCGGCTGGGCGCCTCGCTCGAGGCCATGATCACCGACCCCGTCTACGAGGGCAAGTCCCTGGCCGGGCTGATCGACCTTGTGAAAAGCCGGGAAATTCCGGCCGGCAGCAATGTCCTCTACGCCCACCTGGGTGGCCAGATCGCCCTGAATGCCTACAGCGGGCTCTTCCGGTCCTGACGCGGCGCACGACGGCGGCGGGTTCCTTGGCGGGGCCCGCCGCCGTCGTCGTTAAGCCCCTGCAGCGCCGGCTCAAAAAAGAAATCAAGAAATTTCCGATTGGTGCGTAACCTTTCGGGCCCGCCCAGCGATTACTCCTTTGTAAGCGCCTCCGGAGTCTTGGACCCCCCACCAGACACCGGCTGGCCTTCCACCGTAAGTGCCGGCCGGCGCCTGCCCCCATGGGCGCCGGCCAGCCTTTTCTGGCGAGAGTGGGCTGTCAACTGCCCCCATGAGGCCTCAGCCCGCCTTCAAACCAAAAAAACAAAGGATGTACGTCTGTAATGAAGAGTGTTAGCAAGACCACCAAGATCGCTGTCGGCGCCGCCATTCTGGCAGTCGGAGGTTTCTCCGGCATCGGACTGGCCAATGCCGCTCAGATGTCCAGCACCGAGCAGGCTGAAGTGAGCCACGCTACGCCCGCCACGCCGGCTGTCCCGGCCACGCCTACGCTCCCCGCAAAGCCGGCCGTCCCCGCAGTTCCGGCCGCGCCGTCGACTGACGGCAAGGCCAATGGCGACGCCGAAGCCGACGTGGACGGCACCGAGGGTGCCGTCGACGGCTCCGCCGACGGAAAGGACGGAGCCACCGTCAAGGGCGACGCCAGCGTCAAGGGTGCTGCCGGCGAGGCACGCGCCAACGCCAACATCCACGCCGCAGTTCCGGCCACCCCGGCGACACCGGCCGTCCCCGGTGCCAAGGGCGTTCCGGCAACCCCCGCTATTCCGGCAACCCCGGCTGTTCCGGCCCAGCCGTCCGTTCCGGCCCAGCCGTCGGTCGAGCTGCCCCAGCACGACAAGTAAATTCCGGCTGTTTAGCCTGGACCCGGCACGGGTCTGAAAGCAAGGAGGGAGCCCTCACTTTGGAGGGCTCCGGGGTGCGGCCGCTAGACTTGCGGGGGCCGCACCCCAGCAGTAACGGAAGGACAGCCTCTTGGCACAGCAGCTAAGCGATGACGAATTGTCAGCCGCCTTAGCTGGTGACCCTTCAGGTTTCAGCGCGGTGTACACGGCTATTTCCCCGGCCGTGCTGGGCTACTTCCGGGCCCGGGGCGTGGACGACGCCGAGGCCCTGACCCAGGATGTGTTCGTGGACGTCCTGCCAAAGCTGGCCGGCATCAGCGGCGGCCACGCAGGTCTAAGGACCTTCATTTTCTCCGTCGCCCACGCGCGGCTGGTCGACTACAGGCGGCGGGGAGAACGCACTCCGCATTTGGCCGAATACGATCCCCTGAACGACGCCCGGTACTCGGCATCCGCCGAGGACGAAGCGCTCGGATCCCTGGGCGGTATCTCGGACACCCTCGCGAGGCTCAATGAGGAGCAGCGCGAAGTTCTCGTCCTGCGGATCGTCGCGGACCTTTCCATCGAACAGGTGGCCGGCATCATGGACAAGACGCCGGGTGCCATCAAGCAGCTTCAGCGCCGCGGGCTC
>NZ_CAKKMM010001020.1:0-1856 GCF_918698205.1 Microbacterium sp. Bi128
GTCCTGGACGCGGCCGACGTCGTCATCGTCTTGGGCAACCAGGCTAAGGTCGAGCCCCGCGAGGGCCAGCGGCTCGAGTTCTGGGATACGGACGAGCCCTCCGAACGCGGCATCGAAGGCATGGAGCGCATGCGCCTGGTCCGGGACGACATCATGGCCCGGGTCCGGAAACTGCATGCGGAGCTGGCTGGAAACTGACCGGGCCCGCGACACCGGAGTGCACATCGTGGACCCGACGAAGGAAGAGATCCTGTCCGGGTACAGCCGCGCCCGCCGCCACCTCGACGCCCTGCTGCAGGACCCGGCGCCCAAGGACCTCGGCCGCAAAAGTACGGGCACCCGCTGGACCAACGAGGAACTGCTCTTCCACATGGTCTTCGGCTACATGGTGGTCCGTGCCCTGCTTCCGCTGGTCCACGTCGTCAGCCGGCTCCCCCGCCCGGCGGGCCGGGCATTCGCTGCTGTCCTCAACGCGGGCACCGGTCCTTTTGATGTGGTGAACTACTGGGGCTCCCTGGCCGCCGCCCTCGTCTACAACAGGCGCAGGATGAGCCGGAAACTGGATAAAACCATCGCCGCGCTCTCCCGCCGGCTCGAACATGAGAACCCGCAGTCCCTCGCCAGGTCGATGCCGTTCCCCGACAGATGGGACCCCTTCTTCACGCCGCTGATGACGCTCAACGATGTTTACGCCTACCCCACGCTTCATTTCGACTTCCACGCCAAGCAGTTGAGCCTTCGGCATCCGGACGCGCCGGAATCGTCCTGATGGCCACTAACGGTATCCCGTTGATTCGATCGTCTTGAGTGGAGCGGGGTTATATGTAAGTATCTGCGTATGAATGCAGATAATAAGGCTTGCGCGCTCACCGCGGACAGCCAGTACGTCGAGCTGGCCGTGGAGGTGTTTGCCATGCTGGCCGACGCCACCCGGGTCAGGCTCATCCTGGCTCTGCGCCACGGTGAACTGCCCGTCAACGTGCTGGCCGAAAAGGCCGGGAAATCGGCGGCTGCGGTCTCCCAGCATCTGGCCAAGATGCGGCTGGCGCGCATGGTCGCCACCCGCCAGGAAGGCACCAAGGTCTACTACCGCCTGCAGGACGGGCACGCCTGGCAGCTCGTGGCCGACGCCATCCACCAGGCCGAACACACCCTCGGCACGGCCCCGCATCACAGCACAGCCCCGCACAGCCCCACAAGGGAGGCCGGCGCATGAACCGGCCCCCGCACCCCGGCCACGATGTCCACCCGCACGCGCACGGACATGCCCACGACGACGGCTATCACCACGACCACGGCCCGCACGGCCATGTCAACGCGACCGGTTTCAAGGGGTGGCTGCAGGAGCTCTTCGTGCCCCACTCCCATGACTCGGCCGACTCGATCGACTCCGTCCTGGAGACAAGTTCCCAGGGCATTCGCGCCGTCAAGGTCTCCCTGCTCGGACTGGGGGCCACGTCGCTGTTCCAGCTGGTCATCGTCCTCATCAGTGGCTCCGTGGCGTTGCTGGCGGACACGGTCCACAATTTTTCCGATGCCCTGACCGCCGTTCCGCTGTGGATCGCCTTTCTGCTCGGACGCCGCCGCGCGACCCGGACGTACACCTACGGTTTCGGCCGCGCCGAGGACCTCGCAGGGCTGTTCATTGTGGCGATGATCGCGCTCTCCGCCGTGGTGGCCGCCGTCGAATCCATCCGGCGCTTCTTCGAACCCCAACCCGTCCAGAACCTGGGCTGGGTGCTCGCCGCCGGCCTCGTGGGCTTTGCCGGCAACGAACTGGTCGCGATCTACAGGATCCGCGTGGGACGGCGGATCGGGTCCGCCGCGCTCGTCGCCGATGGCATTCATGCCCGCAC
>NZ_CAKKMM010001021.1:0-1853 GCF_918698205.1 Microbacterium sp. Bi128
GGCGTCGGTGTCCGTGGCTAATGCCGTGTGAGACCGGGTCATTTGAGGAGTCCTTCTGCGAGGGGTCCGAGGGCAAGGGCCGGGAAGTAGCTCAGGGCGGTCATGATCACTGTCACGCCGAGCAGCAGCGAGCCGAACAGTGGGCCGTGGGTGGGGACGGTGCCGACGGAGGCGGGAACCTTGCCCTGACGGGCGAGGGAGCCGGCCAGGGCCAGCACCAGGACAATCGGGAGGAGCCGGCCCAGCAGCATGCCCAGGCCCAGCATGACCGACATGAAGGGGCCGGAGGTGGTGATGCCACCAAACGCGGAGCCGTTGTTGTTGGCCCCGGACGTGAAGGCGTAGAGCACTTCGCTGAACTGGTGGGGACCGGTTGCTGGCGCGTTGGCCATGATGTCCGGCAGCAGGACGGTGATTCCGGACAGGGCCAGCACCAGGGTCGGGGTGACCAGGACGTACATGGCGGCGAGCTTCATTTCCGTCGGGCCGATCTTCTTGCCCAAATACTCCGGGGTGCGCCCGACCATGAGACCTGCGATGAAGACGGAAATGATCGACAGGATCAGCAGGCCGTAGAGCCCGGAACCGGTTCCGCCGGGGGCGACCTCGCCGAGCATCATGTTCACCATGGCTATTCCGCCGGCCAGCGGCGGCAGCGAATCGTGGGCGACGTTGACGGCGCCGGTGGAGGTCAGAGTGGTGGAGGTAGCGAAGATCGCGCTTGGCACGGGGCCGAAGCGCTGTTCAAACCCCTCGCCCAATCCGCCGGCGGCCGCTGTCGCCGTTCCCTGTCCGGCAGCCACGGCCCAACCCATCAGCGAAATCGAAGCCAGCCACAGGGTGCCCATCACGGCGACCACCGTATAGCCCTGCTTCTGGTCGCCCACCATCCGGCCGTAGGCGTAAGGCAACGCCGAGGGGATGAGCAGGATCAGGAATACCTCAAAAAGACTGATGAAGGCGTTGGGGTTTTCGAACGGGTGGGCCGAGTTGGCATTGAAGTAGCCGCCGCCGTTGGTTCCCAGGATCTTGATGGCTTCCTGGGAGGCGACGGGACCGCCGGGAATGGTATGGCTGACCCCGGACGCCTGGTTGGCGACGTCAGTGGGCCAGAAGTTCTGCACCACACCGCCGAGGACCATCACTAAAGCCGCGACGAACGCGATCGGCAGCAGGACCCGGAACGAGGTCCGGGCCAGGTCCATCCAGAAGTTGCCCAACCGGTCGGTGCGGGTCCGGGCGATGCCGCGAATCAAGGCGACAACGACGACGATGCCGACGGCGGCGGAGAGGAAGTTCTGCACCGCCAGCAGGGTCATCTGCACAAAAATGCCCACCGTGGTCTCGGGGACGTAGGTCTGCCAGTTCGTGTTGGTCACGAACGAAATGGCCGTGTTCATGGCCACCCACGGATCCACGCCGGGCAGGGATCCGCTGCCCGGCAGCACGCCCTGTAGCCGCTGGAGGCCGAACACGGCCAGGATCGAGACAGCCGAGAACGCCAGCACACTGCGCAGGTAGACGGGCCAGGTCTGCTCGGTGCCGGGGTCAATCCCGGCCAGTCGGTAAAAGAGACGCTCGGGCCGGGATGACGTCGTGCCCTCGAAAACCCGGGCCAGATAGCTGCCCAGGGGTTTGTGCACGGCCGCCAGCACGATGAGGAGCGCCGCCACCTGGGCAGCAAAGGATGCAGGGTTGAAGGTCAAGAGCCGTTCACCACTTTTCCGGATGGATCAGGACGGCCAGCAGGTAACCGAAAAGGCACAGCCCTGCCAGCAACAAAACGAGCCACATCACGGCATCGGGGCTCACTTGCCACCCTCCGGCCGGTCATCGGCACTGCCGACCATCCC
>NZ_CAKKMM010001022.1:0-1847 GCF_918698205.1 Microbacterium sp. Bi128
CTCATGGACCGCCCGCTGCGCCCCGCGTTCGTCAAGGGTCTGCGCAACGAGGTCCAGATCGTCGTCACCGTGCTGTCCATCAACCCGGACGAGCTCTACGACGTCGTCGCGATCAACGCGTCCTCGATGTCCACCCAGCTTTCCGGCCTGCCCTTCTCCGGCCCGATCGGCGGCGTCCGCGTTGCCCTCGTTGCCGACGAGCACGGCTCGCAGTGGGTTGCGTTCCCGAAGCACTCCCAGCTCGAGAACGCCGTCTTCAACATGGTCGTCGCCGGCCGCATCGCCGGTGACGACGTCGCCATCATGATGGTTGAAGCCGAAGCCACCGACAACTCCTGGAACCTCATCAAGGAACAGGGCGCCACCGCCCCGACCGAAGAGGTTGTCTCCGAGCCCCTCGAGGCTGCCAAGCCGTTCATCAAGGCCCTTTGCGAAGCACAGTCCGACCTGGCAGCCCGCGCCGCCAAGCCGACCGTCGAGTTCCCGGTCTTCCTGGACTACCAGGACGACGTCTACGCCGCTGTGGAGTCCGCTGCCGCCGAGAAGCTGGCCGCTGTCTTCCAGATCGCCGACAAGCAGGAACGCGACACCGCGTCCGACGAGCTCAAGGACGAGGTCACCTCTTCCCTGGCCGGCCAGTTCGAAGGCCGCGAGAAGGAACTGTCCGCAGCCTTCCGCTCCGTCACCAAGCAGGTTGTGCGCCAGCGTATCCTCAAGGACCAGATCCGCATCGACGGCCGCGGCCTGACGGACATCCGCCAGCTCACCGCCGAGGTTGAGGTTCTGCCCCGCGTCCACGGCTCGGCCATCTTCGAACGCGGCGAGACCCAGATCATGGGTGTCACCACGCTGAACATGCTCAAGATGGAACAGCAGATCGACTCGCTGTCTCCCGTGACGCGCAAGCGCTACATGCACAACTACAACTTCCCGCCGTACTCCACCGGCGAGACCGGCCGCGTCGGCTCCCCGAAGCGCCGCGAAATCGGCCACGGTGCCCTCGCAGAGCGCGCCATCATGCCGGTGCTGCCGTCCCGCGAGGAATTCCCCTACGCCATCCGCCAGGTGTCTGAGGCTCTCAGCTCCAACGGTTCGACGTCGATGGGTTCCGTCTGCGCCTCCACGCTGTCCCTGCTGAACGCAGGCGTGCCGCTGAAGGCTGCTGTTGCGGGTATCGCCATGGGCTTGGTCTCCGACCAGGTCGACGGCCAGACCCGTTACGCCGCCCTGACCGATATCCTCGGCGCCGAAGATGCCTTCGGTGACATGGACTTCAAGGTTGCCGGTACTTCCGAGTTCGTCACGGCCATCCAGCTGGACACGAAGCTCGACGGCATCCCGGCCTCGGTCCTGGCCGCCGCCCTGAAGCAGGCCCGCGAAGCCCGCCTGCACATCCTGGACGTCCTGAACTCCGCGATCGACACCCCGGACGAGCTCTCCGAGTTCGCGCCGCGCGTCATCGCGGTCAAGATCCCGGTTGACAAGATCGGCGAGGTCATCGGCCCGAAGGGCAAGATGATCAACCAGATCCAGGAAGACACCGGAGCCGACATCTCGATCGAGGACGACGGAACTGTCTACATTGGCGCCACCAACGGCCCGTCTGCCGACGCAGCACGGTCCGCGATCAACGCCATCGCCAACCCGCAGATCCCGGAAATCGGTGAGCGCTACCTGGGCACGGTCGTCAAGACCACCACCTTCGGCGCCTTCGTTTCCCTGACCCCGGGCAAGGACGGCCTCCTGCACATCTCCGAGCTGCGCAAGATCGCCGGCGGCAAGCGCGTGGACAACGTCGACGACGTCGTCTCCGTGGGCCAGAAGATCCAGGTGGAAATCACCAAGAT
>NZ_CAKKMM010001023.1:0-1844 GCF_918698205.1 Microbacterium sp. Bi128
GCCATGGCGTTTGTGGAGCGCTTGTGTCCAGTGTCACGCGCCTTTGTGGCCGGGAAGGCATCGCCGCCCCGGCCACAAAGCCGCGATGCGCGCTAGACGGTCTTGGTGAGGATGTCCTCGACGTAGGCCACCAAGGTGCGGACGGTGCAGCCCGTGCCCTGTTTGTGGTTGTAGCCGTAGGGGCTGCCGTTGTTAAACGACGGGCCGGCGATGTCGATGTGCGCCCATGGGATCTGTTCCCCGTCCTTGCCCTTGCCGACGAACTCGCGCAGGAAGACGGCCGCCGTCATCATGCCGCCGTGGCGTTCGCCAATGTTGGCGATGTCGGCGACCTGGGAGTCGAGGCTGGCCCGGAGTTCTTCCGGCAGCGGCATGGGCCAGACGAGCTCGCCGGCCCGGTCCGCGGCGGTCTTGATGGCGCCGGTAAGGGAGTCGGAACCCATCACGCCGGCCGTGCGGTCGCCCAGAGCAATGAGCTGGGCCCCGGTGACGATGCCATCGGCCATGACCAGGCGACCCTCGGCGTCGGTGTTGAGGACCTCGACGGTCTTGCCGCCGAACATCGTCAGAACGTCCGCCGGGCGCTGTGCAGCGCCGGAGGGCATGTTCTCGGCGATGCAGAGCCACGCGGTCGCCTTGACGGGCAGCCCGAGGCCCGCGAGGGCCAGGACGGTGTTGAGGACGACGGCGGCACCCGCCATGTCGGACTTCATGTCGCCCATGCCCAGGGCCGGCTTGATGGAGATGCCGCCCGTGTCAAAGGTGATGCCCTTGCCCACGAGGGCGATCTTGGCTGTGGCCTTCGCCGGGGCGTATTCGACCTTTACGAGGCGCGGCTGCCGGGTGGAGCCCTTGCCGACGCCAAGAATGCCGCCGAATCCCTCCTTCTCAAGACGCTTCTCGTCCCAGACGGTCACCTTCACCGGCAGGCCCTTGGACAGTTCCTTGGCGGCGTCGGCAAAGGACTCGGGGTAGAGGTGGCTCGGCGGCTGGTTGACCAGCGTGCGGTTCGCGTTCACGGCCGTGCCGATCAGGGATGCCCGGTTCAGGACCGGCACCAGCGCCTTGTCCGTGGCGAAATCGGTGCGGATGATGACGTTCTTCACCGGGTCCTTGAGCCCGTCCTTGGAGGACCGGAACTCCGTGTAGGAGTAGGCGCCCATCGCGGCGCCCTCGGCGACCGCCGCGACCTCGGCCAGGGTGGTCGTGGGCAGGGCAAGGGTGACGGTGGCGACGCCGGCCAGCTGGCGGACGGCCGAGCCGGCGGCGCGGCGCAGTGCCTCCTCGGAGAGCGGCTGCGTGGCCGAAAGCTTGCCGACGCCGGCGAGCAGCAGGATGGTCGCTCCCGCCTCGGGCAGGCCGGGCAGCCGGTGAGCCTGGTCCGCCGCGCCCGTGATGCCAAGAACGCTCAGTGATTCCGCCAGGGCCTCCGCGGCCTTGGCCGTCAGCGGATTGTCGAGCAGAACGGGGCCGTCAGGACCCTGTCCGACGCCGATGACGAGGGCATCGCTGGGGGACTTCTTCAAATCCCCTGCGACTGCACTAAGTTTGACTTCACTATTCTTGACCACGAGGACAGTCCTCAATTCTCTGTGATGGTTCTCGGTGATATTCGGCAGGAACTGCATGTTTGGCGTCCTGCCACGGATCCCGGGGCGCCGTCGGTCTGGGACGCAACCCGGTGTCTGCAAAACAAGCCCTAGGGCCATCACCGATCGTAGTCTCTCGACCGTGCGGAAATTCAATCGAATGAGAGCTGGAGCACACCCCGGGCAGGAATTAGCCCGGGCGCCGGGGCGTTGTATTGGTAGAGACGCTGCGGAGCGGTGAGTGCTCCATGGGAC
>NZ_CAKKMM010001024.1:0-1842 GCF_918698205.1 Microbacterium sp. Bi128
CCGCCGCCAGCTCGTGATTCTTCCGGGCCGTTTTGAGACCGGCTTCTGCCGCGTCCAGACGCCGCCTGAGCTCGCGCACCTCGTCGGCCAGCAGGGTGGTTTCCGCCGTCACCTCCGCCAGCTCCGCGGCCGCGCGGCCTGCCTCCTCGTCGGTTTCCGCGGCGGCCACTTCGGCTGCCTCCAGGGCGGCCCGCGCCCGTTCCACCGCCGACGGCGTGGGCGTCATCCGTGCCGTGCCGACGGCCCGGAGGCGGGGTTGTTCCGTTGTCGGCTTTCCGCCGGCAGTTGTGCCACGCTGTGCGGTCCGGTCCGCCGGTTCTGTCCCGCCGGCGCCGGGCGCTGGTTCTGTCCCGCGGACGCTGGCCGTTCCAGGCGCGGCTCCAGTGCCGGGCACCGTCGCCGCATGGCTCCCCGGGACAGCCACTGCGCCGGCGAGATCGACGACGTCGACCCCGTCCGCCGAGAGCGCCCGGAGCAGGCAGCCGCTTTGCACGGCGGCGGCGGCCCCCGGATCGGCGGTGGCGGCCCGCAGGGTCTGCTCCACTTCCGTCGCGACGGCGGCGCTGATGGCCCGTCCGTGCCGGGCCGCCAAGGCCTGTGCCGCCTTCACCGTGCTGCCGAGGAGCTGGCGCCGCTGCTGGGCGAGGCGACGGAGGTCCGCTGCATCCAGGGCATCCTGTGCGGCCTGCATCGACGTCCCCAGCGCAGCCAGCTCCCGCAGGATTTCGGGGCTGTGCGCCGCCAGCATGTTCACCGCCCACGCCGCCACCGACGGCTTGGGCAGGGCACGGACTGCGGCCGCCAGGGCACGCTGCTCGGCGGCGGTGACGCCCGCGGAACTGACGTCTTTGGCCGCCGCCGTTCTAGCAGCCACGAAATCCCCGTAGGGCAATGCATAGAGCGGTCCGGCAATGCCCGCTAGTTCCCGCGATCCCATGCAAGAATCATAGGAGTCTGGCCCCGCCGCGAGTTCGCTGCCCCATCATCAGACCCGGTGCCGTCACGTTCTGGAGGAGATTTCACTTGATCGAAATTGGTGGGCTCCCGGCCCATGTCCTGCTCGTCCACGCCGTAGTGGTATTAGCGCCCATCGCAGGTCTTGGCGCCATCGTTTATGCCGTGGCACGGCGCTGGTGGGGCTACTTGGCCTGGCCCCTGGGCGTGTTGTCACTGGGGCTGGTGCCAGTAACACTCTTGACCGCGCAGGCAGGCGAGCAGTTGGAGAAAGTCCGTCCGGCGTCGGCGGTGGTCCACGAGCACGCCCAGGAAGGTGACGTACTCAAAGTGCTTTCCGTGATCTTCTTCGTCCTGGTCGCGGCAATGTTGATAGTCACCTACGAGCCCTTTGGCCGGCGCCTGGCGTTCCTTGGCGGCCTTCGGAGCAACCGGATTGTCCGGGGAGCCGTCCTGATTGCCGGCGCCCTCGCGGGGGGCTTCTTCATTTACCAGAGCATCATCACGGGACATTCCGGCGCGGCCTCGGTCTGGGCGCGCTAAGTCAGCCCATCCGCGGGCCCTTGGCCAGGTGATGCGTGCCGGGCCCGGTGCAGCGTGACGAGCAGCAGGACGAAGGCCGTTGCCTGCAGTGTGGCCACGGCAGCGATGAGCGCCGGCCGTGCGCCGTAAAGTGACCCGTACAGGGCGCCGCCGGCCAAGGCGCCGGCGCCCTCGAACGCCGCGAACACCCCGTACGCCGTGCCCTGCCGGGGTTGGGGCACCAGATCGGCAACCAACGCCTTGACCGTGGAGTCCTGGATGCCGGTGGCGGCGCCCCAGACCAGGACGCCCCCGAGCACGAGCCCGGCGCTCGGCGCCAGGGCCAGCACGGGCACCCCCATAATC
>NZ_CAKKMM010001025.1:0-1839 GCF_918698205.1 Microbacterium sp. Bi128
CTCGCCGCCGCCTTCAGCCAGCTGATCGCCGACGCCACCACCGGCGTGGACGCGGCCATGGTGGACAAGTATTACGGCGGCCGGGTCGAGGCAACAGGTTTCAAGGTCGCCGACGCCGCGATGGCCGGCAACGGCCCGCTGGCCCTCTCCACACTTCGCCACGCCCTGGCCACCGGCGCGGACCCGGTGCCGATCGTGGCTGCCCTGGCGTCGAAGTTGCGTTCCCTGGCCAAGGTGGCCGGCGCGCAGGGGTCGTCCTCGCAGATCGCCAAGCAACTGGGTATGCAGCCCTGGCTCGTCGAACAGGCCCAGCGGGAAGTCCGGCGCTGGACGCCCGAGGGGCTGGTCCGCTCGATCCAGGTCACCGCCGAGGCCGACGCCCAGGTCAAGGGCCTCTCCCGGGATCCTGTCTATGCCGTGGAACATGCGGTAACGGTGATTGCCACCTCGGCCAGGAGTTCCTGACACCCGCGTTCGAACCCAGGGGCCCGGCGTGTCGGCCCTGCGAGTCCGGCCGGACCGGGGCCCGGCGTGTTGGCCCTGCGAGTCCGGCCGGACCAGGTGCGGCGTGTCGGCCCTGCTGGCGCGGACCCGGCAGCGGGCAGCCGGCGGGGTACCGGAGTAGTACGAGAACGGGTGCGGAGTCGGCCCCTTGCGGAACCGGTTTAACTGGATGTGGCCGGCACCCCAGGGGGTGCCGGCCACAATCATCAGTTCAAGTGAACTGGAAACCTTAGAGCGCGTTGACCTTCTTGGAGATGGCCGACTTGCGGTTTGCAGCGTTGTTCTTGTGGAGAACACCCTTGCTGACGGCCTTGTCCAGCTTGCGGCTGGCAGAAAGCAGTGCAACAGCCGCAGCATCCTTGTCGGTGGACTCAACGGCGGTGTTGACGGCGCGGATGGCCGTCTTCAGCTCAGACTTGACTGCGTTGTTGCGCAGGCGAGCCTTTTCGTTGGTCAGGATGCGCTTCTTCTGGGACTTGATATTAGCCACGTGTGAACTCTCTTTTTCAATGCGGAAAATGGTCTAGAGGGCTTTCAGATTGGCCATTGACTGAGCGGCGTGGGGATACCTATGGCGACCAACCATCTGTGGCCGTCGACCTGCACGGACACACAGCTGTAAATAATAGCAGAGATCAACGTACAGGCACGAGTGCGGGTGGCGATCCGCCGCCGCGCACGGTGTCCGCCGGGTCAGCTCCAGCCGTGCCGCTGCCGCAGCGCGGCCGCGATGTGGTTGAAGCGGCCTGCGTCCAGGATCGCTCCTTCGCGCCGGATGTCCTTCGCGTTGATCTGCAGAACCCGGTCCAGCTTCGCTTCGCTGGGCCGCCACTGGCGGTCCCAGGGTCCCGTGCCGATGTCCACGTAGTCATCCGACCGGCGGGAGTCGCCGTCGTGGTCCTTGCTCGTCAGCATCAGGCCCAACAAATACCGGCCGCTGGTGCCCACCAGCAGCACCGGGCGGTCCTTGCCCTGGGAGTAGTCCTCTTCGTAGGGCACCCAGGTCCAGACGATTTCGCCGGGCTCGGGCAGGCCGTTGGGTGCGGGGGCGTAGCGGACGGCGGCCCGCCCCCGGAAGTCGCCGGGATATGTTCCGGTCAGTCCGGCGGCCGGGGCGCCGCCTGTGGAGCGGGCCGGGGTGCCGGGACGCGCCTGGCCCGGCCGCCGCTTCGCCGCAGGCTTTCGGGCGGGTTTTGCCGCCGGCCCGCGGGTGGTTCCCGGTGCGGAGCCGCCAAGTTTATCCAGGAAGCGCAGGGCATCGCGGACCGCGCCGCTGATCGATCGTAAGTTCCAAGCCATGGGGAAACCATACCGGCAACCCCTGCAGAGAAAGGG
>NZ_CAKKMM010001026.1:0-1839 GCF_918698205.1 Microbacterium sp. Bi128
GCCTCCGGGAAGGTCCTGAACGCGATCGGCCCGGTCATGCCCGAACTCTGGGGCGGCTCCGCCGACCTCGCGGAGTCGAACAACACCACGATCGAGGGCTCGCCCTCATTCATCCCCACGTCCCGGTCCACCGCGGCGTGGAAGGGCAACCCCTACGGCCGGGTCCTGCACTTCGGCATCCGCGAGCACGCGGCGGCGTCGATCGTGAACGGCATTTCCCTGCACGGGCGCACCCGGGCTTTCTCCGGAACGTTCCTGATCTTCTCCGACTACCAGCGCCCCGCGATCCGGCTCGGCGCCCTCATGGGCGTCCCGTCGCTGTATGTCTGGACGCACGACTCGATCGGCCTGGGCGAGGACGGCCCCACGCACCAGCCCGTTGAGCAGCTCGCCTCCCTCCGCGCCATCCCGGGCCTGGACGTCGTCCGCCCGGGAGATGCGAACGAGGTGGCCGCGGCCTGGAAGGCCATGCTGGAAAACCACGAAAACCCCGCCGGCATCGTCCTGACCCGGCAGAACATCCCCACTTACGCCCGCGGCACCGGCGTGGCCGACGGCGAGACCTTCGGTTCCACCGCCGGCGTCGAGAAGGGCGGCTACGTCCTTGCCGAGGCGTCGAAGGACGGCTCCACCGTCGAAGCCCAGGTCATCCTGATTGGCACCGGCTCCGAGGTCCAGCTCGCCGTCAACGCCCGCGAAGCGCTGCAGGCCGAAGGCATCCCCACCCGTGTGGTGTCCATGCCCTGCGTGGAATGGTTCAACAAGCAGGACGCCGCCTACCGCGACGCCGTGCTGCCCCCGGCCGTGAAGGCACGCGTCTCGGTCGAAGCCGGACTGGCCTTGGGCTGGAAGGAATTCGTCGGCGATGCCGGCCGTTCCATCTCCCTGGAGCACTTCGGAGCGTCCGCGGACTACAAGCGCCTCTTCCAGGAATTCGGCATCACGGCAGAAGCAGTCGCCGCCGCCGCGAAGGAATCCCTCGCCGGCCTCACCAACTGATCCACCACCACGGTTCCGGGGGACGCTGTGCCCCCGGAACCCATGATTTCCAGGAGTTATGAAATGACTACCCCCACCCAGCAGCTCTCCGACGCCGGCGTCTCGATCTGGCTCGACGACCTCTCCCGCGGCCGCCTGCAGACCGGCACCCTGCGCAAGCTGATCGAAGAGAAGAACGTCGTTGGCGTCACCACCAACCCGTCGATCTTCCACGCCGCAATCACCGCCGGCCACGACTACGACGCCGTCATCGCCGCCCAGGCCGCCGCCGGCGCCACCGTCGAAGAGACCGTCTTCGAAATCACCACCACCGACGTCGCCGACGCCTGCGACCTGTTCGCCCCCGTCGCCGCGGCCACCAAGGGCGTCGACGGCCGTGTCTCCATCGAGGTCGACCCCCGCCTGGCCTGGGACACCGCAGGCACCATCGCCGAAGCGAAGCACCTGTACAAGAAGGTCAACAAGGACAACGTCCTGATCAAGATCCCGGCCACTCTCGAAGGCCTCGAGGCCATCACCGCCACCCTGGCCGAGGGCATCAGCGTCAACGTGACCCTGATCTTCTCGCTGGAACGCTACCGCGCCGTGATCAACGCCTTCCAGTCCGGGCTCGAGCAGGCCAAGGACAACGGTCACGACCTGTCCACGATCCACTCGGTCGCGTCCTTCTTCGTCTCCCGCGTCGATGCCGAAATCGACAAGCGCCTCAACGCCATCGGCACCGAGGAAGCCAAGGCACTCAAGGGCAAGGCCGGCCTGGCCAACGCGCGCCTGGCCTACCAGGTCTACGAGGAGCTCTTCTCCACCGAACGCTGGGCCCTGCTGGCCGCGGCCGGCGCC
>NZ_CAKKMM010001027.1:0-1839 GCF_918698205.1 Microbacterium sp. Bi128
TGCCCCGTCCGGCCGCCGTCTGGATCGAGGAGGACCTTAGTCGAAAGCCGGGCCAACACCCGACGGCGCTGGCTGACCTCCACTGTCGCCAGGGAATCCTGCGCTTCTGCGGGTGTGGCGTTGTTCTTGACCTGTTTGCGGGCCGAGCTGTGCGATCCAAGCAGCCACAGCGTGTCATCCTCGACATCGAGGCCCTCGATGTCCATCTCACCCCTGTCCCCGGGCAGCTCAAGGAGGTGGGTGAGGTCGAAGCTGCGGTGGGTGCGGGCCTGGCCGCCGGCCTCCAGGGTGAGCCGTTCGAGGCTGGTCGTCTCGTCATTGGCGACCCAAAGGTGGGAACCCTGCCGGGCGACCGCGGACAACCCGTCGCGCAGGTCAGCCTTCGGATCCAGGGTGCTGCGCTGGTCGAGTACGAGGCTGATTTCGCCGGAGGGCTCGTCCGGCCGCGGCCATCCGCTCACCGCGGCACACCCATCCTCGTCAGCGGTGATCGGCAGCTCATTCCCGCGCTCTCCGTTCGCGCAGCCAAGGGATGAGGCCGCCTGCCAGGAGCATGTCCACCTGACGGCTGGAGAGACTGTGCCGCACAGGGTAGACCTCGTCTCGGGTCCGGTTCTCCACGAGGATCTCCTTGCCTGTGAGCAGGGCGTCGTGTATCCCTGTCAGCGCGAGCACATCGTCCTGTTCGATGCGGTCATGATCGGCCGCATTTGTGAACTCGACTGCGAGGACGCCGAAATTGGCCAGGTTCTGCCAGTGGATCCGCGCGAACGAGACGGCCACCACTGCGCGCAGCCCGAGGAAGCGCGGGGTGATAGCTGCGTGTTCCCGTGAGGATCCCTGGCCGTAGTTCGTGCCCCCGACCAGGATGTGCCCGGTGGAGTCGCGGGTTTGGGCGGCGCGGGCGGCGTAGGTGGGGTCGAGCTGGTCGAAGGTGAATTCGGCGAGTTTGGGGATGTTGCTGCGGTAGGGCAGAACGCGCGCACCGGCTGGCAGAATCTCGTCCGTCGAGACATCGTTGCCCACCACCAAGGCCACTGGTGCCTCGATGCGGTCGGCGAGTGGGCCGAAGACCGGAAGCGAGGAGATGTTTTCGCCCTTGACCAGCGCTACTTTGCCGGCTTCCTCCGGCGCCAACGGCTCCTCCAGCATTGCCACGTTCACGCTCGACACCGCGGGAAGTTCGATCTCGGGATACTCAAGGTCGAAAAGCTCCGTCAGGTCCCGCGGGTCGGTGATAATTCCGGTGAGCGCAGCAGCCGCAGCCGTCTCCGGCGAGCACAGGTAGACCGAGTCCTCCTTCGTGCCCGAACGGCCGGGAAAGTTGCGGGGCATCGTGCGCAGGCTGTTGCTTCCGTTCGCGGGGGCCTGTCCCATCCCGATACAGCCCATGCATCCGGTCTGATGCAGTCGGGCTCCGGCGCTGATCAGATCAAACGTGGCCCCCATCCTGGTGAGGTCCTGCAGGATCTGCCGGGAACTCGGGTTGACGTCGAAAGACAGTCCAGGGTGGCACTGCCGTCCCTTCGTGATGGCGGCGACAATTGCGAAGTCGCGCAGGCCCGGGTTCGCTGAGGACCCAATCACGACCTGCGCCACCGGCCTCCCAGTGACCTCCCGCACCGGAACGACGTTCCCGGGCGAGCTGGGCAGGGCGATGAGCGGCTCGATCGAGGCCAGGTCGATCTCGTCGGTCACGTCGTAGGTGGCACCGGAATCGGCGAGGATTTCGGTGAAATCGTCCTCGCGCTGTTCGGAGCGCAGGAAGGCCCGCACCTGGTCGTCGGCCGGGAAGACCGTGCTCGTCGCACCGAGTTCTGCGCCCATATTGGCAATCAC
>NZ_CAKKMM010001028.1:0-1839 GCF_918698205.1 Microbacterium sp. Bi128
CAGCAAGGGCGCGCCCCACAGCCCGGCCGGTGGCTTGGCGTGGATCTTGGCATCGCGCTGGAGCCAGCCGAAGCCGCCCATGAACACGACGCCCATGACGATCACCAGGACGCCCAGCAGCTGGGTGATCCACATGTTCTGCGAGCCCGTGATGAAGCTGCCCAGCTGCCCGAAGGCGCCGCCGAGCAGCACGAAGATCACGGAGAAACCGAGGACGAACAGCCCGATGCCGGCCAGCATGCGCCCGCGCCTTTGCTTCTGCAGGTCGACGCCGGTCAGCCCCGTGACGTAGCCCAGGTATCCGGGCACCAGCGGGAGGACGCAGGGCGAGAGGAAGGAGACCAGTCCGGCCAGCAGCGCGACGGGAATGGCAAGCAGCAGCGATCCGTTCAGGATGGCTTCGGCGAAGGGGCTGTTCACGGTGGGGCCGCGCTACTCGGCCACGGCGGCGGCGATGAGGGATTTCAGGGTGCCCTGCTGGATTTCGCCCAGGACCCGGGAGGCGACGCGGCCGTGCTTGTCCAGCACGAGGGTGGTGGGCACGGCGCCGGGCGGCACGAGGCCGGAGACGGCCAGCAGCACGGCGCCGTCCTTGTCATTGAAGCTCGGGTACGTCAGGTTGAAGGTCTTGTCGAACGCGTCGGCCGTGGCCTTCTCATCGCGCAGGTTGACGCCGAAGAACTGTACGCCCTTGGTCTTGAATTCCTGGTTCAGCGCCTCGAGGGAGGGCGCCTCGACCCGGCAGGGGGCGCAGGCGGCAAACCAGAAGTTCAGCACGGTGACTTTGCCGGGGAAGTCCGCCGACGTGACGGCCGTGCCGTCGAACAGCGTCCCCTTGAGCGCCACGGGGCTCTTGCGGTCCGCGACGGCGAACTCGGTCACGGACCCGTCGCCGGCCACGTAGTTCTTGTTGTCTCCGGCCTTGGCCTGTTTGGCGAGGGCGTCGTCCTGGGCGCAGCCGGAGAGCCCGAACACCGCGGCCAGCGCGGCCCCGCCGGCGGTCAGGACGCTGCGGCGGGACAAAGGCATGTATTCGCGGCGGTTCGCGGCCATGGTCAGGCTCCCGGGGTGCTGGCGGCACCGGGCAGCAGGGCGGCAGCGGGCTCGCTGTAGTCGACGCGCACGAGGCCGCCGGCGTCGTCGAACACCAGGGATGTCAGGGACGTCAGGGTGCATTCGCGCTTGCGCGGGTCGTGCCACAACGGCCGGCCTTCGGCGCTGAGCCGCGTGGCCCAGATGGGCAGCTGGTGGCTGACAAGGATGGCTTCGGCCCCGTTGCCGCCCAGCTCGATGGCACGGATGCGTGCGTCCTGGACGGCCGCGATGACCCGCGCGGCCTGCTCCTTGTACGGCTCACCCCAGGAGGGCCGCAACGGGTTGTACAGCCGGGCCCAGTGTTTGGGACGCAGCAGCTCCGCCTTCGAGACGCGAAGGCCCTCAAAGTAGTTGGCGGCCTCGATGATGCGGGATTCGGTGGCAATCTCCAGGCCCAGGGCGTCGGCGATCGGCTGCGCCGTCTCCTGCGCGCGGGTCAGTGGGGACGCGGCGAGGTGGACGATCCTGGCCCCTTGCGCGGACCGCTCCCTGAAGTGTTCCGCCAGGGTGCGGGCCATCTCCCGGCCGAGTTCGGAGAGGTGGAATTCCGGCAGCCTGCCGTACAGGACACCATCGGGATTGTGGACCTCGCCGTGGCGGAGCAAATGAACAGTGGCTTGGGGCATGTCTACCAGTTTCTCAAAGATGCCGGTCGATCTGAAATCTTCTACGGGAGGTAGAACTGATGAGTTTGGAAAAATGTTCCCCGGAGTTGGAATAAAAGATGCAAATGCATGTTTATAC
>NZ_CAKKMM010001029.1:0-1837 GCF_918698205.1 Microbacterium sp. Bi128
CGCGTGTTCCGTCTCGGGCAGGTGTGGTTCGCGCTCGGCATCGGCGCGGTCGGGTTCGGCGGCTTCTTCGCGATGTACAGCTACATCGCGCCCATGGTCACCGACGTGGCGGGTCAGCCGGAGTGGGCGGTCTCGGTCGTGCTCGTGCTCGTGGGCGTCGGGATGACGATCGGTAACATCGTCGGGGGCGCCCTGGCCGACAAGGACCTCCGGTTCTGGCTGTTCGCCGGGCTCATCGCGCTGGGCCTGGCCTCGGTGGGACTCGCCCTCACGGCGGGGTGGATCGTGAGCCTCGTCCTCTTCGCGTTCCTCGTCGCGTTCTTCGGTTCGGCGCTCAGCCCGTCGATCCAGACACGGCTCATGGACGTGGCCGAGGACAACCAGTCCATCGCGGCGGCGCTGAACCATTCCGCGCTGAACATCGGCAACAGCCTCGGCGCGTTCCTCGGCGGGGTCGTCATCGCCGCGGGATTCGGCCTCGTCGCCCCCGCCTGGGTGGGGGGCGTGCTGGCGCTGGGCGGATTGATCGTGGCCGTGATCTCGTTCCGCGTCGAGGACCGCAGCGGACGTCACCCCGCGCACCGGATGCCGGCCGCCGAGGCCGCGCAGACGGCGATCACCGGCTCGATCCCGACGCAGGGCTGACTCGCGGCGCCGTTCCCGGCGGCATCCGGGCTCAGACGGCGAACAGCCGCCGCACGTGGTGGTCGACGGCGGCGGTCTCGATGAGGAAGCCGTCGTGGCCGAAGTCGCTCGTCAGGGCCACGGCTTCATCGCCGTCGAGGGTGTTCGGGATGCCACGGGCGATGCGGTGCTGCCCGTCCACCGGGAAGAGGCGGTCGGTGTCGACGCCGAGCACGAGGGTCGTCGCGGTGACGCGCCGCAGGGCGTCCTCGACCCCCTCGCGGTCGCGGCCGACGTCGTGCGAGTTCATCGCCTCGACCAGGGTGAGGTAGCTGTTGGCGTCGAAACGCCGCGTGAACTTGTTGCCGTGGAAGTCGAGGTACGACTCCACCGCGAAGCGTCCGCCGTGGCCCAGGGGGCTGACGCCCGACTGCCAAGACCGCTGGAAGCGCTGGTTGAGCTCGGTGGGGCTGCGGTAGTTCAGCAGTGCCATGCGCCGGGCCAGGGCGAGTCCCCGGTGGGGCCCGTCGCCGTCGCCCGCGTCGTAGAACTCGCCGCCCGCGAATCGGGGGTCCATCCGGATCGTGTCGACCTGCACCGTGTTCAGCGCGATCTGGTCGGCAGTGGTGACCGGCGGGGCCGAGAGGATGGCGGCGCGCTCGACCCGGTCGGGGAGCCCCACCGCCCACTCCAGCGCGTGCATGCCCCCCATGGAGCCGCCGATCACCGCCGACCAGCGATCGATGCCGAGCGCGTCGGCCAGGAGAGCCTGCGCCCCCACCTGATCGCGGATCGTGAGGTACGGGAAGCGCGAGGCCCACTCGTACCCGTCGGGGGCGATGCTGGCCGGTCCCGTCGAGCCCTGGCATCCGCCGAGCACGTTCGGAGCAACGACGAACCAGCGGTCGGTGTCGATGGCGGCGCCCGGGCCGACGAGGTCGCCCCACCAGCCGGCGGTGGGGTGACCGGGGCCGGCGGGTCCGCGCACGTGGCTGTCGCCGGTCAGGGCGTGCGGGATCAGGACGGCGTTGTCGCGGGCGGGGGAGAGCTCGCCCCAGGTCTCGTACGCGAGGCGGAAGCCCGGCAGGCTCTCACCGTTCTCGGTGCGGAACTCCCCGAACGCCGCGAAACGCCGATCGCCCGCGGGGTCGCCGTCGCGCCACGCGCCGGTGGCCGGCGGGCGCCCGAGCAGGGACCGCGCGTCGGCCACCGG
>NZ_CAKKMM010001030.1:0-1834 GCF_918698205.1 Microbacterium sp. Bi128
GCTGAGGACCGTGATGGCGCCGGCGAACGGGGTCCGGGTGAGCTGCCGGACGAGCGCCTGGGCGGCCCGGCCGGCGCCGGCGATGACGATCCTGGGCCGGGCGGCCGTGGTGGCGGCGGCAGCCGGAGCGCCTGTCAGGGAGGAAGTGGAGATGGGAGACATTGCCGGAGCGGACATGTGCTGGCCCTTTCGCTGGGTGGCCATCGTGTGGCCGGTGTGCTTGGTGAACCCCAGCGTAGGCGTCCGATTTTTCCGGGGTGTTTCCCGGGTGTTGCCGCTTCTGCCCTGCCCGTTCGCCAGTATTTACCGGCCGGTAATGCCGTGGGTCACACCGTCGCGAAGGCCGGCAGCAAAGCAACGCGGGGTCACTTAGCGCCTATAGATAGCGGTGGGATGGGCGCTATGTGACCCCGCGTTGGGTTAGACCCGGATCCGGTAGCCGCGTTTCACCACGGTTTCCACCAGCCGGGTGTCCGGCAGCGCGGACCGCAGCCGGCTGACGGTCATGTCCAGGGCATGCACGGAACCGCGCAGCTCCAGCAGGTCCGAGAGCGCCTCGCGGGACAGCACTGCCCCGCCGGCGCCGATGAGCGCGCGCAGCAGCAACAGCGGTGCGGGCGCCATCTCGACCGGCTCGCCGTTGATGCGCAGCGACCGGCCGCGCAGCTCCACCCTGCCGGAAACGGTGTCGAGCCGGCGGACGTGGTTGAGTGCCAGGTGCTCGCAGACCAGCCGGATCAGGGCGCCCATCCGGAACCGTTCCGGGATCAGCGGATGCAGCCCGGCATCGAGCAGCGGCTGCGCGGTGATGGGCCCGACGACGGCGGTCGCCACAGTGGTCTTCAGGCTCTCCACGAGCTGTTTGTAGACGCCCATCTCGTGCGCCGTGCTCCACATCGCGTCCACGGCGGGCGCGCTGGTGAACGTCAGGACATCCAGGTTGCCGCTGCACGCGGCTTCGATCAGCTTGGGCAGCCGGTCGGCGCCGTCGGGCTTGACCCAGCGGTACGGGGTGACCGTCAGGACGGTGGCGCCGGACATGCGCAGGCGCTCGAGCTGGCGGACATCGGTGTAGCCGTGCAGCTGCACCGCGACTGTCTTGCCGCGCACACCACGAGCGTGGACGTGGTTTCGTCGCTGCTGATTCCGACGTCGGCGAGCCCGGCGGCGCGCACGGCGCCGCGGGCTTTGGGCCCGCGGACGAACATCCGGGTGGCGGAGAGGGTCTCCAGCAGCTGGTCGCCAATGCCAAACGTGTCCGCGGCCTCGCACCAGCGGCGCATGCCGTAGGCGGTGGTCGCGATGCAAAGATCGGGCCGTGCGGCGATGATCGCCCGGGTGTCCTCGATCAGGCTCTGGTCCTCCCGGACCGGGGCGATCTTCAGTGCCGGGGCGTGAAGCACCTCGGCACCGCGGCGTTCCAGGGCCTCGATGAGGTCCTGCGAACGGCGGTGCGAGGTGACGCCGATCCGGAAGCCGTCCAGGGGAAGGTCCCGGTCGGTCGCGTCCTCGGCGGGTTCGGGCGCGGGGGCGCCGGCGGTCGCGCCGGCGGTCAGTGCGGAGGCGAGGGCGGGGTTCAAGGGGGACAGTGGTGCGCCGGGCTCCGGGAGGGCTGCGGCGACGGCGTTCAGTGCGCTCATGGGAATCCTTACGCCTCCATCAGTGATGCGGCCAGACGGTCGAGCTCTGCCGTGGCATCGGCACAGCCCCGGTTGGCTTCGGCCACCCGGACAACGTCCCCGATCACCAGGACGGCGGGGTTGCTGCAGCCCGCGGCTGCGGAGGTGATGGTGCCCAGCTCGGCGATCGTGGTGCGCTGGCCGGGGCGGTAGCC
>NZ_CAKKMM010001031.1:0-1832 GCF_918698205.1 Microbacterium sp. Bi128
GGGAAGTTGCGCGCGCCCATCGGCGAATCGCAGGACCCGTCGGGCACGCACGACGCCCCGCCGCCCGGGTGACGCCACCGCCCGCCCGAGCAGACGCTCACGCCATCGATCTTGGACATCGGAGTCGAAGTCCCGACCGCAGAGCGCCTCTTTGCGGGCTGCGGCATCGGCACAGCTCACCCCCACGTCGACCGAACATGTGCGGGCGACATCGAAGACGGTGCGGTCCACAGAAGTGCAGCGGATGCCACTCACCTCGACCACGTCGTCATCCGGCAACCGGTCCGAGTGACGGCGGAGGCCTGCTCGCCCGGACATCCGCACGTCTCCGATCGTGGTCGTCTCGACGGGGGCGTCCGCCAGATACGGCTGCGCCAGTCCATGCAGGACGGCCGCTGAGCGATGGGACATCACCGCCGCCCCACCTGTCATGCCGAGATGAGCTGCGACAACGCGGACCAAGTGCCGGCCATCGGGCCACAGATCGTCGAGCGCGTCCGCGTATACGTACGCGTCACGGTGCAGCCGGACGAGGGAGCCGTCACGAACGGCTGCGCGCAGGGCTGCCACCGACCCGTCGAGATCCAGCAGCTGTTCCCGTGAGCGGACGAGGGCCCGAGCATCTTCTATCCCGATATGACGTGGCATCCCCCCAGATTTCCCACCGGACCCCACCCGCGTCTCCCGCCGCGACCGCTTCTGTGGATGACGCCCGCTGTGGAGGAGCCGTCCCTGTTCCGCCAGATCACGTGATCTGGCGGAACGTACCCGCAATGACCGCCCATAACGGGCAACCTCGACCAGATCACGTGATCTGGCGGCCCCCGCGCGTCCACCCCGGCGACGGGATGCCGACGCGCCGGGAGGCCCGACCGAGACCCCCGCGCGACGGGGTTAGGGTCGAACGCATGTCCCCCGAGCTCGTCGCGTCGCGCAGCGCCGACCTCGAGGCGCGGATCGTCGCCGATTCCCGCGACCGGGTCGCGTGGATTCGCGCGCGCTCGCGGGGAATCACGGCGACGGACGTCGCGACGCTCACCAGCGCGAACGCGATCCCCCGAGCCGCGGATGCCAAGCTCCTCGGCTCGAACTTCTCGGGCAACGCCTATACGGCGCACGGCCGTCGGCGCGAGCCCGAGATCGCCGCGTGGGTCGCCGCGACGCACGGCATCCAGCCCTCGTCGGCGCTGTATCACGCGGTCGTCGAGAAACGGCACCTCGCCACCCCCGACGGGGTCGTCGTCGACGCGGAGGGGCGCATCGTCCTGGCCGAGATCAAGACGACGAACAAGGCGTGGCGATCCATTCCCCGCACCTACTTGCGGCAGGTGTGGTGGCAGCAGCACGTCCTCGGCGCCGAGCGGACGCTCGTGACGTGGGAGCAGCACGACGGATTCGTCCCGGTCGGCGACGAGCCCCGGTGCCAGTGGGTGGACCGCGACGAGAAAGAGATCGCGACGCTCGTGCGCCTGGCCACCTCGCTCATCGACGAGCTGTATCGACGCACCACCGCGGGCCGCGCACCGGCTCCGCGCCCCGAGCCGACGGAGAGGTATCGGGCTCTCGCGCTCCTCGAGGGATAGTTGACCAAAATCAACAAGTCGGCGTATAGTTGATGTTCGTCAAATAACGCGCCGATGTCGTCGCGGCATCCTTCTTCCTCCCCTGGAGAGCTCCGCATGACCGCTTCCCTCCCCGAGACCGCCGCACCGCGGCGCGTGCTCCCGGCCCTCATCGGGCTGCTGCTCGGCATGTTCGTGTCGATGCTGGCCTCGACCGTCGTCTCGACGTCGCTGCCCGTCATCGTCCACGCCTTGTCCGGCGATCAGAAC
>NZ_CAKKMM010001032.1:0-1830 GCF_918698205.1 Microbacterium sp. Bi128
CCCGGCCCAGCCAGCCCAAGGCGCGCGGATCACCAAGCCCAGCCAACAGCTCGTCCCCAACGGCTGCGATCCGCAGCTTCCGATCTTCCACGACTACCTCTTCACTTCAACGCTGTCCATCAAGCTGACCACTAATAGTCCATTAAACAGAACCGCCCGGCCGGAGTGTTGTTGTTTCAGTCTCCGGCCGGGCAGCAATGCCGCTATTTACGAGCG
Source organism: Microbacterium sp. Bi128 (assembly GCF_918698205.1). NCBI lineage: Bacteria > Bacillati > Actinomycetota > Actinomycetes > Micrococcales > Microbacteriaceae > Microbacterium > Microbacterium sp. Bi128. The sequence continues at coordinate 217 of NZ_CAKKMM010001032.1, forward strand.
AATGCCTGCTTGAGCAGGGCGTCCTGTTCTGCCGCGTGGCGCTTCATCGACCCTGCCGCGGTGGAGGCCGAGGCGGGGCGGGAGATGAGGCGGACCCGGCGGTCCAGGGCGTCCGGCAGGTTCAGGCCGATGAACGGCCACGGACCCTGGTTGGCCGGTTCGTCCTGCGCCCAGACCACTTCGGCGTTCGGGTACTTGGCCAGCTCCGCTGCGATCTCGTCGGCCGGCAGCGGGTACAGCTGCTCGACGCGGACGATCGCCGTGGTCTTGTTCTCGGTCTTCTGCCGGGTGGACAGCAGATCGTAGTACAGGCGCCCGGAGACCAGCAGCACGCGTTCGACGGCGTCGGCCTGCAGCTGCGCGTGTTCCGGAATGACCGGGCGGAACGAGCCGGTGGTGAAGTCCTCCACGGAGGACGCTGCGGCCTTGAGGCGGAGCAGCTGCTTGGGCGTGAAGATGATGAGCGGCTTGCGCGGCCTGCTGTACGCCTGGCGGCGCAGCAGGTGGAAGTGCGAGGCCGACGTCGTGGGGTTGGCGACGATCATGTTCTCTTCGGCGCACATCTGCAGGAAGCGCTCGATGCGGGCGGAGGAGTGGTCCGGACCCTGGCCCTCGTAGCCGTGCGGCAGCATGAGAACCAGCGAGGACCGCTGGCCCCATTTCTGCTCGGCCGAGGAGATGAACTCATCGATGATGGTCTGCGCGCCGTTGACGAAGTCACCGAACTGCGCTTCCCAGAGCACCAACGCATCCGGGCGTTCCACCGAGTATCCGTATTCGAAGCCCATGGCGGCGTATTCGGAGAGCAGCGAATCGTAGATCCACAGCTTCGCCTGGTCATCCGAGAGGTGGGACAGCGGAAGCCACTCGTCGCCGTTGGCGCGGTCGTGGAAGACGGCGTGGCGCTGCACGAAGGTGCCGCGGCGCGAGTCCTGGCCGGCAAGCCGGACGGGGACGCCTTCCATGATGAGCGAACCGAACGCGGCCAGTTCACCGAAGCCCCAGTCGATGCCGCCTTCACGGGACATCGCCTCACGCTTCTCCAGCAGTTGCTTGAGCTTGGCGTGGACGGTGAAGCCGTCCGGGATATCGGTGTGGGCCTTGCCGATGCGGGCCAGGGTCTCCGCGGAGATCGCGGTGGATACCGGCGCGCTGACGCCGGAATCGGACTGCTGGGCCATCGGGCGTTCCAGGTCCGACACCGCGGCCGAATCGGCCGTGATGATCGGGATCGGGGACGTCTGGGCGGCGTGGGTTTCCGCGAAGACGCGTTCCAGGCGTTCCTGGTAGTCCCGCAGCAGCTGCTCGGCTTCTTCCTCGGTGATGTCACCGCGGCCGATCAGTGATTCGGTGTACAGCTTGCGGACCGAGCGCTTGGCCTCGATCAGGTTGTACATCAGCGGCTGGGTCATCGAGGGGTCATCGCCCTCGTTGTGGCCGCGACGGCGGTAGCAGACCATGTCGATGACAACGTCCTTGTGGAAACGCTGACGGAACTCGTAGGCAAGCTGCCCGATGCGGACCACGGCCTCCGGGTCGTCGCCGTTCACGTGGAACACCGGTGCCTGGATCATCTTGGCGACGTCCGTGGAGTACGTGGAGGAACGCGAGGAC
>NZ_CAKKMM010001033.1:0-1830 GCF_918698205.1 Microbacterium sp. Bi128
GTGTTTGCCGGCGCTGCCCGGTCGTGGACACCTGCCTGCAGTGGGCATTGGAGTCCGGCCAGGATGCCGGAGTGTGGGGCGGGATGAGCGAGGACGAGCGCCGCGCCCTCAAGCGCCGCGCAGCACGGGCACGGCGCGCCTCCTAATTCTGCTGCCCAAGCACCGATAGCTACGGTGCCGGCAACGATCGCACGACCCTGCAGCAATGGCCGCGGACCCACAGGTCCGCGGCCATTGTCCGTTTAAGCCGGTGCGCCCGGAGCCGGCGGTGCGCCCGGCATCAGCGCGGCGTCAGGATGTCAGCGCGGCGTCAGGCTCAGGACAATCTGGACTGCGGTTCCCCCGCCGTCCCTTCCCTCCCAGTGGATAGTGCCACCGAGTTCACTCATGACCAGCGTGCGGACAATCTGCAGGCCCAAGCCCTCGACGTAAGGCGTGTCCGGCAGTCCGACGCCGTCGTCCTCCACCGTCACGGTGAGAAGTTCATCCCCGTCCTCGCTCTCCGACCGGTCGGCGATGAGCCAGACAGTACCGGTGCGCCCCTCCAGCCCGTGCTCGACCGCGTTCGTGACCAGCTCGTTGATGACCAGGGCCAACGGGGTGGCGAAGTCGCTCGGCAGGTCGCCAAAGAGGCCGGAACGCTGTGTCTTGACCTGCTGCGAGGGCGAGGCGACCTCGGCAGAGAGCCGGAACTGGCGGCCGATGAGCTCGTCAAAATCAACGCTCTGGGTCAGGCCCTGCGAGAGCGTCTCGTGAACGAGGGCAATGGTCGCCACCCGCCGCATGGCCTGCTCGAGCCCCTGTTTGGCCTCGTCACTGACCATGCGCCGCGACTGCATCCGCAAGAGGGCGGCGACAGTCTGCAGGTTGTTTTTCACCCGGTGGTGGATCTCGCGGATCGTGGCGTCCTTGGTGACCAGTTCCATCTCCCGGCGGCGCAGCTCCGAGACGTCCCGGCACAGGACCAGGGCGCCGAACCGCTGCTGCTCGTCGCGCAGCGGGATCGCGCGCAGCGAAAGACTCACGCCGCGTGACTCGATTTCGCTGCGCCACGGCATCCGGCCCGTGACGACGAGCGGCAGGGTTTCATCGACCATGCGCCGGTCCCGCAGAAGCCCGGCAGTGACCTCGGCGAGGGACCGGCCCTCGAGGGACTCGCCGTCGCCGAGGCGGCGGAACGCGGAGACCCCGTTGGGGCTGGCATACTGCACGATCCCCTCGGCGTCGAGCCTGATCAGACCGTCCCCCACACGCGGCGCGCCGCGGCGCGAGCCTGTGGGCGACGCGAAGTCCGGCCACAGGCCCAGGGTTCCCATGCGCAGCAAATCGTAGGCGCATTGCCGGTACGTTAGCTCGAGCCGCGAGGGCATCCGCGAACTCGACAGGTCCATATGGGAGGTCACGATCGCCAGGGTGCGGCCGTTGCGGACCATCGGAACCGCCTCGACCCGCAGGGCCATGTCGCTGCTCCAGTTGGTCTCGTTGGAGCGTTCGATCGCGCGGCTCTCCCACGCCTTGTCGACCAGCGGCTGCAGGTCCGACCGGATCCCCTCCCCCACGAAGTCGGCGTGGAACACCGTGTGCGTGGTGGAGGGGCGGACGTGGGCCAGTGCCACATAACCGAACTCCGGGTGCGGAAACCACAGGGCCAGGTCGGCGAACGCGAGGTCGGCGACCATCTGCCAGTCGCCGACCAGGAGATGCAGCCATTCGGCATCCCCCGGGCCAAAATCAGCATGTTCCCTGATTGGGTCCGTAAAGATTGCCACAGCACCTCCATTTGCGACGCCAGGGACGGCAGCCCCTTAGCGTCGGACGATTGACCTCAAG
>NZ_CAKKMM010001034.1:0-1830 GCF_918698205.1 Microbacterium sp. Bi128
GGATGCTGCCGGGCAGCCAGCTGCTGAGGGAGGCGCCGCGTTCCGCGGCTTTCGCCTAAAGTGCCTGGACTGTGGTCACGCTGCTGATCACGAGCCACGTGTAGGCCCCGGCGCCGAGAGCGTCGAAGGCGACGTCGAGGGAGTGCTGGTCGCTGGCCTGCTCAAAGTCAATCAGCGGGAGCAGCAACGGCTCGGCGCCGACACGGCGGAGGGCCGTGACGAGTTCCCCCGCGCGGTCCGGGCTGCGGGCAACCAGCACGCGGGCGCTCTCCGGCACCCTCATGCCGGTTGGGCCGCCCGTGTGGTTGCGGTCGCTGTGCCGTGCCATGAAGTGGTGGATCCGCGGTTCAGGAAGCTGCCAGGTCCGCGATGTCCGCGGCGCCGCGGGCCAGCAGGACTTCCGCCAGCTCGATCCCGAGCAGCGTTGCCCCGACTTCGGTGAGGCCGTCGGTGGCTTTCTTGTCGCGGACGGTTGCCGTGCCGTCGACCGCGCAGACCACCGCCTCGAGGTGCAGCATGCTGCCCTTGCGGTAGGCGTAGGCGCCCACCGGGGCGGCGCATCCGGCCTCCAGCCGGGCCAGCAAAGCCCGTTCGGCCGTGACGGCGAGCCGGGTGTCCGGATCATCGAGGGCCGCGAGGGCCTGCGCCAGCACGCCCTGGGAGCCTTCCGTGGACCCGGCCCGGCGGGGAGCGTCGGCGGTGCGGCATTCGATCGCCAGGGCACCCTGCCCGGCGGCTGGCAGCATGATGTCCGTCTCGAGGTATTCGCTGACCGCGTCGAGCCGGCCGATCCGGTGCAGTCCGGCGGCTGCGAGCACGACGGCGTCGAGGTCGTTTGACTTGCCGTCAACGACGGCGTCGTTCGTGTTGCCCGACAGCCCGGGGACGCGTCCCAGCCGGGTGTCCACGTTGCCGCGGATGTCGCGGATGTCCAGGTCCGGACGCACGGCGCGGAGCTGGGCCGCGCGGCGCGGGGAGCCGGTGCCGACGCTCGCGCCGCTCGGCAGGTCGGCGAGCTTCAGCCCGTCGCGGGCGCACAGCACGTCCCGGACGTCGACGCGTTGGGGTGTGGCCGCGAGGCTCAGGCCGAGGGCCGGACCGGTCGGGAGGTCCTTGAGCGAATGCACGGCGATATCGCAGACGTCCTGCAACAGGGCGTCGCGGAGCGCGGCGACGAAGACGCCGGTACCGCCCATCTGGGACAGCGAGCCTTTGAGGACGTCGCCGTCGGTCCGGATATGGACCAGCTCCACGGGGAACCCGCCGACGGCGGCCAGCTGGTCCGCGGTCTGCTGGGTCTGGGTCAGGGCGAGTTTGCTGGCGCGCGTGCCGATCCGGACGCTCATGCGGTCCCCTGGCCCGCCGCCGCAGCAGCCGTGCCCGAAGCCACAGGGGCGGCCGGGTAGGGATCGTGTCCGGTCCCGACGGTGGTGTCGGCACCTGCGATGGTGGGCTTTTCGCCGCGGAAGTTAGCGCAGCAGCCGGGACGGCAGACGTCGTACCAGGGGCCGAGCTTGGTCAGGTGCGGCCGCTCGGCGATGTTGTTCGCGACGGTCCGCTCGCAGATCAGGTCCACAAGCCCGGCGACAAACTTGCGGTGCGTTCCGGGCGTGGGGACGCGGGTTGCGGCCAGTTCCAGCCGGGCGCAGGTCTCAAGCGCCTCGGTGTCCAGATCCCAGACCACTTCCATGTAGTCGCTGACAAAGCCCAGCGGCACAATCACGATGCCCTTGACGCCCTGTCCTGCGAGCTCCTCGATGGCGTCGTTGATGTCCGGTTCGAGCCACGGCACGTGCGGGGCACCGGAGCGGGACTGGTAGACGAGGGACC
>NZ_CAKKMM010001035.1:0-1829 GCF_918698205.1 Microbacterium sp. Bi128
GCGCTGGCCGCGGCCAAGGCCGAAGAGGAGCAGATCCGTACCGGCATCCAGGCCCTGGGCTCCCGGCCCGGCACCGAAATGTTTGACCTGGTCTTCCAGGAAACCACCCCTGCCCTGCAGGCCCAGGCCGCCAACTGGCGCGAGGAGTCCGAACATGTCTAACTCGATTCTCGAAAACGTAGACGCCGCAGGCGACAACACTGCCGACAACACTGCCGACAACACCGGCGACGACACTGTCACCAACCCGGCCGGAAGCGAGCCCGCCACCACGGTGATGTCGATGCAGCAAGCACTCAACCGCGCCCTCGACGAGGTCCTCGCGGACAACCCCCAAGCCGTCATCTTCGGCGAGGACTGCGGCCGGCTCGGCGGCGTCTTCCGCATCACCGACGGGCTGCAGGCCAGGCACGGCGCGCAGCGCGTCTTTGACACCCCGCTGGCGGAATCCGGCATCCTGGGCATGTCCGTGGGCCTGGCGATGGCCGGGTTCCACCCCATTCCCGAGGTCCAGTTCGACGGCTTCGCCTACCCTGCCATCAACCAGATCGTCTGCCAGATCGCCCGGATGAACTACCGCAGCCGGGGCACCATGCCGATGCCCATCACCCTGCGGGTGCCCAGCTTCGGCGGCATCCGCGCCCCCGAACACCACGGCGAAAGCCTGGAGGCGCTCTTCGCCCACGTACCGGGCCTGAAGGTGGTCTCGCCGTCGAACCCGCATGAGGCCTACCACCTGCTCAAGTACGCTGCCACGCGGCCGGACCCGGTGATCTTCATGGAGCCCAAGTCGAGGTACTGGCAGAAGGGTGAGGTGGACCTTGCGCACTGCGATGCGGACGACGATGCAGACGGCGGCTCCCCCACCGGCGCCAAGGTGATGCGCGAAGGCCGCCACCTCACGCTGGTCGCCTGGGGCGCCATGGTGGCCCGCTGCCTGCAGGTGGCGGAGCTCGCGGCCGAGGACGGGATCGATATCGAGGTCCTGGACCTGCGCTGGCTCAAGCCGATCGACGCCGAGGCCCTCGCCGCCTCCGTGCGCAAGACGCGCCGCGCCGTCGTCGTCCACGAGGCGCCGCTGACCTCCGGCCTCGGCGCCGAAGTGGCGCAGCTGATCACGCAAAGCTGCTTCGACACCCTCAGGGCGCCGGTGGAGCGCATCACCGGCTTCGACGTCCCGTACCCCTCGGGCGACCTGGAAGATGAATACATCCCGAACATTGACCGGATCCTCTTCGGCATCCAGCGAGTATTGGAGTACAAACGTGGCTGAAATTTCCTTCCCGCTCCCGGATCTCGGCGAGGGCCTGATCGAGGCCACCGTGCTGGAATGGCTGGTTTCCCCGGGCGAGCAGGTGGAGCGCAACCAGCCGCTCGTGGAGGTCGAAACCACCAAGTCGGCCGTTGAATTGCCCAGCCCGCAGGCAGGTAAGGTAGTGCGTATCTACGGCGGGCCCGGCGACAAGATCAATGTCGGCGAGCCCCTGCTTGTGTTTGAGGTGCCGGACAACACCGCCGGCATCGTGGGCACGGTCCCGAAGGAAGAGGCACCTAAGCGCCGGGTCCGCCTGAGCGCCGTACTTGATGAGGACTGAGAGCATGAGCGGCAGACACACCGGCGAGCAGCATTCGCACACCGTTGAGGGCACCGACCCCCAGCTGTACGTGCAGGTGCATGAGCCCCAGAACGACGCCGGGTTCCGTCCCGTCCTGCTGCTGCACGGCTTCTCCTCCTCCTCCAAGCTCAACTGGGAAGACAGCGGCTGGCTCACCGCGCTCCTGGAAGCCGGCCGGCGCGTCATCACCGTGGACCTGCCCGGCCACGGCCG
>NZ_CAKKMM010001036.1:0-1827 GCF_918698205.1 Microbacterium sp. Bi128
CGTCCAACCCGTCCGTGATGCTGGCCGCCGCACTGCTGGCCCGCAACGCCGTCGACAAGGGCCTGACGTCCAAGCCGTGGGTCAAGACCTCTGTGGCTCCCGGCTCCAAGGTGGTCACCGACTACTACAACAAGTCGGGCCTGACCCCGTACCTGGAGAAGCTCGGCTTCTACATCGTGGGCTACGGTTGCGCCACCTGCATCGGCAACTCCGGTCCGCTCGACGCCGAGATCTCCGAGGCCATCCAGGCCAACGATCTCTCCGTCACCGCGGTGCTCTCCGGCAACCGCAACTTCGAAGGCCGGATCAACCCGGACGTGAAGATGAACTACCTGGCCTCCCCGCCGCTGGTCATCGCCTACGCCCTGGCCGGCACCATGGACTTCGACTTCGACAACGATGCCCTGGGCCAGGACGAGGCCGGCAACGACGTCTTCCTGAAGGACATCTGGCCGAACCCGGTCGAGGTCCAGCAGGTCATCGATTCCTCGATCGACAAGGAAATGTTTGCCCGCGGCTACGAAGGCGTCTTTGAGGGTGACGATCGCTGGAAGGCGCTCGACACCCCCGCCGGCGACACCTTCGCCTGGGACGAGAAGTCCACGTACGTCCGTAAGCCCCCGTACTTCGAGGGCATGAAGGCCCAGCCGGAGCCGGTCCAGGACATCACCGGTGCGCGCGTGCTGCTCAAGCTCGGCGACTCCGTCACCACGGACCACATCTCCCCGGCCGGTTCCTTCAAGTCGGACACCCCGGCCGGCCAGTACCTGCTGGCCAACGGTGTGGAGCGCAAGGACTTCAACTCCTACGGCTCACGCCGTGGCAACCACGAGGTCATGATCCGCGGCACGTTCGCGAACATCCGCATCAAGAACCAGCTCCTGGACGGCGTGGAGGGCGGCTTCACCCGCGACTTCACCCAGGCCGACGGCCCGCAGGCCTACGTCTACGACGCCGCACAGAACTACCAGGCTGCCGGCACCGCGCTGGTGGTCCTGGCAGGCAAGGAGTACGGCTCGGGTTCGTCCCGTGACTGGGCCGCCAAGGGCACCGCGCTCCTGGGCGTCAAGGCTGTCGTTGCCGAGAGCTACGAGCGCATCCACCGCTCCAACCTGATCGGCATGGGTGTCCTCCCGCTGCAGTACCCGGCCGGCCAGAACGCCGCCAGCCTGGGCCTGACCGGTACGGAAACCTACGCAGTTGAGGGCGTCACCGCCCTGAACGACGGCACCACGCCGAAGACCCTCAAGGTCACGGCCACCGCTGAAGACGGTACCGTCACGTCCTTCGACGCCGTCCTGCGCATCGATACCCCGGGCGAGGCAGACTACTACCGCAACGGCGGCATCCTGCAGTACGTCCTGCGCCAGATCTCCGCACACTAGCGGAGCTGCCGGGCACGCTCCGGTAACGCATGCAAAGGCCCCGGCCGGTCACTGACCGGCCGGGGCCTTTGCGTTCCCGGTTTCGGCCGCGGGTGCTGGATCTGGAGCGGGGGAGCGGAGAGCGTGAAGCGTGCAGGGCACCGGTGCTGGCCTCCGGCGCGGCGGCCCGCCCGGAGGCGTTAGAGTTAAAAGGCATGTCTACCACCCGAAGGAGGGGCCGTTGGGAATCTTGGACACCATCCGGAATCCGCAGGACCTGAGTAAGTTGTCCGGGGCGCAGCTGGATCAGCTGGCAGCCGAGGTCAGGGATTTCCTGATCGGCAACGTCTCCCGGACGGGAGGGCACCTGGGCCCGAACCTCGGCGTCGTCGAGCTCACCATCGCGGTGCACCGGATCTTCGATTCCCCCCGCGACAGCATTGTCTTCGACACAGGGCACCAG
>NZ_CAKKMM010001037.1:0-1826 GCF_918698205.1 Microbacterium sp. Bi128
CCACCTGTGGGGCATGGGGCACCGGGACGTCGCCGTGATCGCCGGCGAGCCCTATGCCAGCACGGCCGTCGACCGGACGGCCGGTTTCGTGGACCGCTGGCGTGCGCTGGGCGGGAAGATTCCCCCTGACGCCGTTGTGTGGTCCCGATTCGATACCGGCGGAGGACGGGAAGCGGCCGAGACCATCCTGGCTCACGGCAACTCCCACCCGACTGCACTGTTCGCCGTCAACGACTTCGCGGCCATCGGCGCCATGGGAGCCCTGCGGTCCCATGGCCTCGGCGTCGGCCGCGACGTGGCGGTGGTTGGCTTCAATGACACCTCGCTGGCCGCGGAACTTCCCATCCCACTCTCTTCGGTCCGCTCGCCCATGCTTGATATCGGGCGGACGGCGGTGCAGCTCCTCAAGGGCGTCCTGGACGGCCGGGAGGTCGAATCGGTCAGGCTGGAGCCGGTCCTGTGCGTGCGGGAAAGCAGCGGCTTCGGCATCGCGGTGTGACACTGCAAGAGAATCCTCCAGTCAGTCGAATCAGTGGGTGGACTCGGGCGGCCATGCGGGCACGCGCCGTCCGTCAATCCGTAGCCCAACCGTGCAGGCTCCACGCCCATGAGTTGAGGAGCCCATGACTTGAGAGTAGTGACCCGGGTCACAGCGTCCTATCGGAGGTTCGCCCAAGATTGGGGCCACTTTTAGTGCAAACTGCCCAGTCCCTTTAGCGGGCGGCCGCAACGATGCCGAGGGCGAGCATGCACGTGGCGCGGACTTCGCCATCGGACAGGTCCAGTTTCAGCAGCTCCTCGATTTTCCGCAGCCGGTAGCTGAGCGTATTCCGGTGGATGAAGAGTTCATCGCAGATCTTCGCGGAGTTCCCGCTGTGGCGCAGGTACGCGCCGAAGGTCTCCCGCAGCGAGCTGCCGCCGTCGGAGGCCAGGGGCGCCAGCAGCCGTTGGCACATCGCAACCAGACCCGGACTGGGCAGTCCCTGCACAATGCCGGCGAGATCTGCCAGCGGCGCCTGGTGCACCCCGGGCCGTCCCACATGACGGCGGGCAAGCTGAAGCGCCAGCGGCAGTTCGCTGAGGCCCGCGGATTCCGAGACGATGACGGACAGTTCCGGGGCGTCCGTAAAGAATCCGCGCGCAGCATCCAGTAAGTCGGCCGCCGAGTGCCGGTGCTGCAACAAGAGAGTCGTGAGTCCGGCCTCTTCCATGAACCGCACAGTGCCGAACCCGGCCTGTAGACCCACCCGGGCGCGCCATGCGATGGCGCGCAGCTTTGCGGGGGCCACCTCTTCTGAGCTGCCGATCAGCACCGCACCCCAGTCGCTGTCAGGATCGAAGCCGGACTCGAGGGCGTAGCGGCGCAGCGGCGTGGACGGCTCGCCGCGGTCCTCATAAAGGGCCTCCATGAAGCGTGCGGCTTCCCGGGAATGCAAGGGCGAATGGGACCCGAGGGTATAGCTAAGCTGCATAGCGATGACGGCGGCCACGGGGCCCAGAATGGGCTGCAGCACAATGTTGCTCCCGATCCCCTCAATGGCAAGCCTGAACTGCTCGGACTCGCCGCTGGGAAGGCGCAACGCGGTCCGCGCGGTCCCGCCGTGAGCCGCTCCCGCGGAAACAAGCTCGAAGGCGTTCTGGTCGATCACGGCCACCCTCGCATCGATGGCATCCGCCACCCTCTCCAGGACCTCCGCCAGGGAATGCCCGTCGGCCGCCAACCGGGTGCATTGGTCCGCCAGTTCCCAGCCCTTCCGCAACTCCTCATAGCGCTCGGCAGCGATGACCCGCTCCACGTGCCGCATGACCAACACAAAGGGCACCTG
>NZ_CAKKMM010001038.1:0-1826 GCF_918698205.1 Microbacterium sp. Bi128
GCTGACCGGGCATCGCTCAGTTAATCCGACTTAATCGGGTGGCTCGGTTTAGGATGGGCGCCATGACCTCAATCACACCAGAGAACCTTCGGGCAGAACTGCACCGCGCCGCCGGAGTCGTGGCCGGAATCGCCGCGAAACTGACGGAACAGGACATCAAAGCGCCGTCGGAACTGCCCGGCTGGAGCCGCGGGCACGTGCTGGCCCACATCTGCGGGATTGCCAACGCGATGGGCCGGCAGCTCGAATATGCCGCCCGCGGCGAGGGCGTCGAACTCTATGACGGCGGCTTCGAGGGGCGCAACCGCGCCATCGAGATGGCGGCCGGCCACAGCCTCGCGCAGCACCGGGCCGACCTCGACGCGGCGTTGGACCGGGCCCTGCGCGCCTTCGACTCCCTCGACGCGGCCGGCTGGCGTGAGCCCATCACCTACCGCGGAGGAGTCGTGTTCGACGGCGGCCTGGCACTGTGGCGCGAACTCGTCATCCATGCCGCCGATCTCGGCACCGGCCACGGACCGGAAACCTGGAGCCGCCCGTTCTGCGGGCACCTTTTCGATTTCCTCTCCGCGCGGGTACCCGAGGGCCAGCGCTTCGTGCTGCAGCCGCTTGGCCTGCCCGCGGTGGCCATCGGGAGCGGCGGAACCTCGACCGTGATCAACGGCATGCTCACGGACATCGCCGCGTGGCTCGCCGGCCGCAATCCCACCCTCGGCAGCCTGCGCGCCACCGCCGCGGCCGACGGCGTCGACCTTCCGAAGCTGCTGCCCTGGCCTGCCGGCGTTCCGGTCAACAACTGAGCCCGCCCGGGTCCGGCAGGCCGTCCCTCGCACACGGTGCGCCCGTCAACAACTGAGCACGCCTGGGTCCGGCAGGCTATGGAATAGGGCCTAGGCCCGTGCCGTCGCGAGGGCTGCTTCGCGCTCCCGGTCCAACAGGCTGCCCTTGACGGCCAGCCCCCAGCGGAAGCCGCCCAGGGTCCCGTCGGTGCGGATGACGCGGTGGCAGGGAACAAACAGTGCCGCCGCGTTGAAGGCACAGGCACTGGCCGCCGCCCGGACGGCCTTGGCGTTGCCGGACAGCTCCGCGTACTCCGTGTAGGTCACCGGGCGCCCCGGCGCGACCGTGCGCAGCACGTCCCAGGCATGACTGCGGAACGGACCGGACTTCTGCAGCACCGGCACCCCCATGGCCGGCTCCGGATCGCCGGCATAGAACGCCTCCACGGCTTCGGAGATCCCGCCGAGCCCGGTGACGGTCTCGAATTCGGCCGGAAGCAGGTCAGCGTGGATCTGGCCGGTCAGCTCGCCGGGAACGGCGGTCCAGCCCGACGACAAGACAGCCCCGTCCCGGGCAATGATGGTGAACGGACCGTCCGGGGTGGACATGGTCAACAGCTGGGCTTTCATGGTTTCGCTTCCTTCGGAGTCTGCTTGTGGTTCTGCGTTGGAGCCTGCCTCGGCGGCAGGGACGGCTTGCGCGCCGCGGCCTGGGCAGCCGCTGCTGCGCGCCACAGGTGCATGGTGGCGTAGGAGCGCCAGGGGCTGACCTCACGGAAATCCGGGGTAAGGGTGGCGCCGTCGGGGGTCTCGGCGAGTGAACGGATGCCGTTGCGGACCGCGGCGTCGTTGGCCAGGAACACATCCGGCGCGCCGATGACCCGCATCGCGACGTATCCCACGGTCCACGGCCCGACGCCGGCCAGGGGCAGGAGTTTGGCCTCCAGCCCCTGCACGTCATCGCCGTAGCCGAAGTCGAGGTCGCCCGAGGCCATCGCCGCTGCGGCGCCCCGGACAGCATCGATCCGCCGCTGCGGGCCTCGGAGC
>NZ_CAKKMM010001039.1:0-1821 GCF_918698205.1 Microbacterium sp. Bi128
CGCCAAAACCGCCGGCGCGCTGGATAACATCTGGTTCCTGGTCCTGATGTACACCTCGATGAACCTGCCCATCGCCGTGTGGATGATGCGGTCCTTCCTTGCCGAAGTGCCCGTCGAAATGCTTGAGGCCGCCCAGATCGACGGTGCCACCCTGCTGCTCACGCTCCGAAAGGTCATCGCCCCGGTGGCAATGCCCGGCATCGCCGCCACCGCGCTGATCTGCTTCATCTTCAGCTGGAACGAACTCCTCCTGGCGCGGGTCCTCACCGGCGTCGTGGCCGGCACCGCCCCGGTCTTCCTCACCGGCTTTGTCTCGGGCCAGGGCCTGTTCATTGCCAAGGTCTGCGCCGCCGCCGTCGTGATCTCCCTGCCGGTGCTGTTCGCAGGGTTCGCCGCCCAGGACAAACTCGTCCAGGGTCTCTCCCTGGGTGCAGTGAAATAGCGCCGTCAAATAGCCCGCCACCGCCTCTACAAACCGCAAAGGATCCCTTCGATGACCACATCAACCGCACAGTCCCGCACCCCCGGACATCCGGAAGTGCCCGCCACCATGCGCGCCGCCGTCCTCAAGCGCCAGGGCGACATGGCCATGGAAACACTGTCCGTCCCGGAGTTGGACGCGGACCAGGTTCTGGTGCAGGTCGCCGCCGTCGGTGTGTGCGGCAGCGACGTCCATTACTATGAGCACGGCCGGATCGGCGACTACGTCGTGGACCACCCGTTGATCCTGGGCCACGAGCTCTCCGGACGCATCGCCGCCGTCGGCAGCGACGTGGACCCCTCCCGCGTTGGCCGGCGGGTCGCCGTCGAACCCCAACGGCCCTGCCGCACCTGCAAGCAGTGCAAGGCCGGACGGTACAACCTGTGCCAGGACATCGAGTTCTACGCCACCCCGCCGATCGACGGAGCTTTCACCGAATACGTGAGGATCCAGGACGACTTCGCTTACGACATCCCAGACAGCGTCAGCGACGAGGCGGCAGCCCTCATCGAACCACTCTCCGTTGGCCTCTGGGCCTGCGAACGCGCCCAGATCAAGCCCGGCAGCCGGGTCCTGATCGCCGGAGCCGGCCCCATCGGCATCATCGCCGCCCAAGCGGCCCGCGCTTACGGGGCGACCGAAATCTACATCACGGACATCGCAGAAGAAAGGCTCGCTTTCGCCCTGGAACACGGCGCCACCCATGCCTTGAACGCCTTGACGGACAGTACCGAAGGGCTCGACGTCGATGCCTTCATTGACGCCTCCGGCGCCCCGCAGGCCGTCCGTTCCGGCATCAAAGCCGTTGGACCGGCCGGCCGGGTCATCCTGGTCGGGCTCGGAGCCGACAACGTCGAACTCCCCGTCTCCTACATCCAGAACCGCGAAATCTGGCTCTCGGGCGTCTTCCGCTACACCAACACCTGGCCGCTGGCCATCCAGCTGATCGCGGACGGAAAAGTAGATCTGGACATCCTGGTGACCGGCAAGTTTGCGCTGGCCGACTCGGAAGAAGCACTCAAAGCGGGCAAGCAGGCCGGTCAGCTCAAAACTGTCGTCTACCCGGGCCGCTGATGCGCATCACCGACGCCACCCCAGCGCCCCGCCTCCCCGCGGGGGACGGTGTCCTGACGGTCATTGGCGAATCCCTTGTCGACATCATCCGCGACCCCCGCGGTCCTGCCGGCGGCCAGGCCCACCCCGGGGGCAGCCCCCTCAACGTGGCAGTGGGGGCTGCGCGCCTCGACCTCAGGACAATCCTGGTGACCCACTATGGCCTTGACCCGCACGGACACCTGCTGGAAGAGCATCTGCAAACGAACGGCGTCCAGGTGGTCAAC
>NZ_CAKKMM010001040.1:0-1820 GCF_918698205.1 Microbacterium sp. Bi128
CCGCGGAGCTGACCGAGGTCCGGGCGCCGGTGACGCCCATGATGGAGACGGCGTAGACGAAGCCGCGGCTCGCGTCGACAGTGCGTTTCATGCGTTCGGGCGAGGACGAGGGAGCCACGAGGAACACCCGGTCCAGGCCGTACTTGTCCGAGGCCGCCATCCATTCGGCGGCCTCGTCCGGAATGAGGTCGGGCGTGATGAGCCCGGCTCCCCCGGCCTCGGCCAGGCGGCGGGAGAACTCGTCCACGCCCATCCGGACCACGGGGTTCCAGTACGTCATGACCAGCACGGCGGCGTCGGTCTTGCTCGTAATGCCGCGGACGACGTCGAAGACCTCCCGGACGTGGAAGCCCTTCGCGAGGGCTTCCGTCGTGGCGGCCTGGATGACCTGGCCGTCCATGACCGGGTCCGAGTACGGGATGCCGATCTCGATGAGGTCGGCGCCGTTCTCGGCCAGGGCGATGCCGGCGGCGATGGTGTCTTTAACGCTCGGGTAGCCGGCGGGCAGGTAGCCGATCAGGGCCGCCCGGCCCTGGGCGCGGGCGCGGTCAATGGCCGCGGCCGACTTGCTGGCGTGCTGGTTGCCGTCCTGGCTGGTGCTCACAGCTGTTCCCCCTCTTTGGCGATTTCGGCTTCAGGTGAATCCTTGTCCAGCAGGTCGAACCATTCCGCGGCCGTGGCCACGTCCTTGTCGCCGCGGCCGGAGAGGTTCACCATCACGATTTTCTCTGAGGCGTCTGTTGCCTTGCCTGCGGCCGCGTCAGCGGCGAGCCGCTGACCCACCTTGATGGCGCCGGCGAGGGCGTGGGCGGACTCGATGGCGGGGATGATGCCCTCGGTGCGGCACAGGAGGCGGAAGGCCTCCATGGCCTCGCTGTCCGTGATGGGCTCGTAGCTGACCCGGCCAATGTCGGCCAGGTAGGAATGCTCGGGGCCGACGCCGGGGTAGTCCAGGCCGGCGGAGATCGAGTGCGACTCGATGGTCTGGCCGTCGTCGTCCTGCATGAGGTACGAGCGGGCGCCGTGCAGTACGCCGGGTTTGCCGAGGGTGATGGTGGCTGCGTGGCGTCCGGTTTCGACGCCCTCGCCGCCGGCTTCGAAGCCGTAGATCTTGACCGAAGGGTCATCGAGGAAGCCGTGGAAGATGCCAATGGCGTTGGAGCCGCCGCCGATGCAGGCACAGACGGCATCCGGCAGCCGGCCGGTCTGGTCCAGGATCTGGGCGCGGGCTTCCTCACCGATGACCTCGTGGAAGTAGCGGACCATCGCAGGGAACGGGTGTGCTCCGGCGGCGGTGCCCAGCAGGTAGTGCGTGTTGCCCACGTTGGCCACCCAGTCGCGCAGGGCCTCGTTGATGGCGTCCTTGAGCGTCTGGGATCCATTGGTGACCGGGATGACCGTGGCGCCGAGGAGTTCCATGCGGGCCACGTTGAGGGACTGCCTGCGGCAGTCCTCGGCGCCCATGTAGACCACGCATTCCAGGCCCAGCAGGGCTGCGGCCGTGGCGCTGGCCACGCCGTGCTGGCCGGCGCCGGTTTCGGCGATGACGCGGGTTTTGCCCATTCGCTTGGCGAGCAGCGCCTGGCCCAGGACGTTGTTGATCTTGTGCGAGCCGGTGTGGTTGAGGTCTTCGCGCTTGAGGAAGATCCGCACCCCGCCGGCGTGCTCGGCGAAGCGCTTGGCCTCGGTCAGCAGCGATGGCCGGCCCGAGTAGTTCTTGTTCAGGTCGGCGATCTGGGCCGTGAACTCCGGATCGGCCTTGGCCTTCTCGAAGGTGTCCTCGAGCTCGTCCAGGGCCGCGATGAGCGACTCTGGCATCC
>NZ_CAKKMM010001041.1:0-1820 GCF_918698205.1 Microbacterium sp. Bi128
ATCCAGCTTCACGCGCTGATAGTCGTGGACGTTGTTGCTCACGGCGCCGTAGGGAATGCCGGCCGCGTCCAGGGCGTCCAGCAGGGGCCCGACGTCGTCGAACGCCCGGATGTAGCCGTGCTGGCGGCTCGCGTAGGAACTCACCCAGTGGTGGGCCTGTTCGCCGTCGGCAAGTTCGACGCCGAAGTACCCCAGCGCCGCCCGGCCGCGGAGCAGGCGCTGTTCATTGAACGTGATCTCGCCGGCCAGGTAGCGGTCGTAGAAGTGGGTGGTTTCATGGGTGAAGATCCGTCCGAACCTCTCCCACCCGGCCTCGTCCAGGCCGGGCAGGAGGTGCTCGCTGACGTCGCGGAGGGCCGTCGTCATGGCGAATTCGAGGTCCACGAGGGTGTCATCGATGTCGAACAGAACCCCCTGGACAGCGCCGCCGCCCAGGCCCGCTGCCAGCATGTCAGCCGCGGAAAGCGCGCAGGCGGGCCAGGGAGGAATCCTTGCCCAGGATGACCATGGACTCGAACAGCGGTGGGGAGATCCGCCGGCCCGAGACAGCCGTGCGGACCGGACCGAACGCCAGGCGCGGCTTGACGCCGAGGCCTTCCACGAGGGCTTCCTTCAGGGCGGCCTGGATGTTCTCGGCCGTCCAGTCGGCAACGGGCTCCAGGGCGGCCAGGGCGGCGTCGAGCACCTCGGTGAGGTTCTCCGGCAGGCCCTTGCGGGCGTCATCGGCGACGTCGATGGCGTCGTCGGCTTTGAACAGGAACGCGACCATTTCGGGGGCCTCGCCCAGCAGCGAGATGCGCTCCTGGATCAGCGGTGCGGCCTCGGCCAGGATCTCCTCATCGCGGTCCGTGAGGCTCTCCCCCACGAAGCCGGCGGCCTGCAGGTAGGGCACCAGGCGGCCGCGGAAGTCCTCGGCGCCGAGCATGCGGATGTGGGTGCCGTTGATGGCTTCGGCCTTCTTGATGTCGAAGCGGGCCGGGTTGGCCAGCACGTCGTTGACGTCGAAGTGCTCGATCAGCTGGTCGACGGTGAAGATGTCCTCGTCGGCGGAGAGGCTCCAGCCGAGCAGGGACAGGTAGTTCAGCAGGCCCTCGGGGATGAAGCCGCGGTCCCGGAGCAGGAACAGGTTGGACTGGGGGTCGCGCTTGGAGAGCTTCTTGTTGCCCTCGCCCATGACGTACGGCAGGTGGCCGAAGACCGGCATGTAGCTGGCGACGCCGATGTCCATCAGCGCCTGGATCAGCACCACCTGACGGGGCGTGGAGGAGAGCAGGTCCTCGCCGCGGAGCACGTGGGTGATGCCCATGAGGGCGTCGTCCACGGGGTTGACCAGGGTGTAGAGCGGGGAGCCGTCGGCGCGGACAATGACGTAGTCCGGGATGCTGCCGGCCTTGAAGGTGATCTCGCCGCGGACCATGTCCGTGAACGTGACGTCCTCGTCGGGCATCCGCACGCGCAGCACAGGCTGGCGGCCCTCGGCCTTGAACGCGGCGAGCTGGTCCTCGGAGAGTTCGCGGTCGAAGTTGTCGTAGCCGAGCTTCGGGTCGCGGCCGGCGGCGCGGTGGCGGGCTTCAACTTCTTCCGGCGAGGAGTAGCACTCGTAGGCGTAACCGGCGTCGATCAGCTTGGCCACGACGTCCTTGTAGAGGTCCAGGCGCTGCGACTGGCGGTAGGGCTCGTGCGGGCCGCCGACTTCCACGCCCTCTTCCCAGGTGATGCCGAGCCATTTGAGGGCCTCGAGCAGCTGCTGGTAGCTCTCCTCCGAGTCGCGGGCCGCGTCCGTGTCCTCGATCCGGAACACAAAGGTGCCCTTCGTGTGC